>DATAYF010000716.1:0-4998 GCA_036272735.1 Ktedonobacteraceae bacterium | reverse complement strand
GCACTGGATGGGAACCTCTGGTTCACTGAGGGATTTGGCAATAAGATTGGGCACATCTCACCCTTCCTGGGTCGCATCACAGAATTTCCCGTTCCCACGCCTAACTCAGAACCAACTGGAATCACCATGGGGCCAGACTTTGCCGTCTGGTTCACCGAGCTAGTCGGCAACAAGATTGGGCGCATCCCGCTCTTTGGCCTGGGTGCCATCCAGGAATTTCCCCTTCCCACGCCTAACTCAGCACCAGCTTTAATCACCAGCGGACCCGATGGGGCCCTCTGGTTCACTGAGGCAATCGGCAACAAGATTGGGCGCATTACCATCTGCGGATCCATTGCTGAGTTCGCTGTTCCTACGCCTGACTCACAACCAATTGGAATCACCAGCGGACCCGATGAGGCCCTCTGGTTCACTGAGCAAAATGGCAACAAGATTGGGCGGCTAAGCATCTTCTGATGCCGCCTGGAGGTACCCTGCTTTGCTGGTGCGTCTGCTCACGGCGCCAGGGTACGGGAAGCAGGTAGCTAGCAATACGCACTGCAGCAAACCTGCTTTCCCCGATCTGGTCAATGCCATGAGCAAATAACGAAAAGCCATAAAAGGTAGAGGGACCGCTGTGACGGATAGGACCGCATTCACTGGTGAAATTGGGGCAAGGGCTCTTTGCCAGAGTCAAAGTATTGCCGCTTTGCAATAAAGAGCAAAAGCGGCAATACTTTCGGACAGATCGTTCACCGAGGACAACCACACCGACCCAACCCATAGGGTTCGTAGTACAGTAAGGGGTAAGTGCAAACGTTAAACGACTCTCCCTCATTTTGTGTGATGAAGGAGGCAGAACGCGACATGGCTGGTCTCCTTCCAGGCTTTCTGTTGAGCATCGCACATTCCTACAAGACTTGGCAAGTGACCCACTAGCTAGTCAGATTCAAAAGTAACAATGAAAAAAGCAGCTCTGATCTATAAGGATACGTGTGTATCTTTGCTGTCAAACAAAATACATGACAGCAGAAAGACAGCAAAAAAAAGAGAAGAGGTTACACGCAGTAAACAATTTTTACTCCCTTTGAGCTGAGAGCACACAAGATTATACCCTATAAACAAAATGTAAAGATATGATGTATCCTTATCATTCAAATATGACTCAATAAGAATTATAACCTATAAAGAGCAAGCCATGAGTAAACAGTCATAGAAGCACCTGGACGGCCTTTTTTCCAGGTGCCTTTTTGTTATTCATTGCCAACAGGTGTCAATTCAGGTGTCAAAAACGCAACGTATCAACGTAGACTAGCCACAAAGTTAGGTCTATCAACGATCATATACAATGCACCTTATATGGTTGGCGAACTGGTAGTCTTACCCGCTCGGGATGCGGTCCCATCTTCGTGAGGAGGTCAGTGCTTTCCTCTAGAAGAGGTAGGACTAGGATCGATGCTGTTGGCGAATTGGTTTTCCAAGCTCAAAACGAAGTGGCCTTTGTCTTACAAGAAGCACGCGTTATCAATTCGCCAACAGCATCAGGATCCCTGTAAAAATCACTCACAGCGCACGAATGTTCGAGATTTTGGCTCCGAAACGTCTGAAGGATCAGGGTAAAAGAGGCTCGAAGGTATTTTTCATGCATATCTTCACCCAATTTCACCTGTTTTTTCCTATCGTCTAGATTGGTATGAGAAGCTGCTTCATGGCCCTATGCGTGATTTTCACAAGGATCCTAGTCCTTACCTCTTCTAGAGATGGAAAACAACGGAGGAGCGTGAAACCACATATAGTGCGTCCTTTTGGCAGCTCGTCCGTCACACCTTTCAGAACGATTGATCAGCGGGAGGAAAGAGCAATGGGTACAACAACTGAGCAGGTGTGGGAAGCATTTCACACGCCCCTGCACCAGTTCATTCGCCGCCGTGTGGCAGATGAAGCCACAGCAGAGGATCTCTTACAAGACGTCTTTCTCAAAATCCATCAGCATGGCAGCGGCCTGAAGGATGCCCGACGCCTGGAGAGCTGGATCTACCAGATCACGCGCAACCTCATCATCGATCACTATCGGAGTCATCGTCACCCGATGACCTCATTGGATACTGGAGAAGCGCTCGATCTGCCAGAGGACCTGCCTGATGATGACATCGTGAGCGAATTGCTGCCGTGTATTCGGGCGATGATTCTGGCGCTTCCCGACCAGGATCGGCAGGCATTGATCCTGACCGAGTACCAAGGACTCACGCAGAAGGAATTTGGGGTGCGCCTGGGCCTCTCCTTTTCCGGGGCCAAATCGCGCGTGCAACGCGCCAGGGAAAAGCTCAAGCAAGAACTCCTGGCGTGTTGCCATTTTGAACTGGATCGCCGAGGCCATATTCTGGACTATCAACCACGCTGTGACTGTTGTGAACAGGCATCGTGTGGAGATAATGCCTGCAAGCCCGACACGCAACCGGTGCGTCCTTTTTTGTCCGGCTCCGTCTCTTCAAGTACAGAACACAGAGAGGGGCGCGGCGCTCCCCTCGTGGTCACGAATGGAAAGGAAAACTCCCATGAATACTGTTCCCCACAGCGATGAACAATTGCGGCAAGAAGTAAGCATCAGGTATGGGCGAACCGCTCTACAGGTGCTTGGAGCTTCTTCGGAAAGTACAGCGTCTTGTTGTGGGCCAAGCTGCTGTGGGCCATCTGAGGCGACAGAGACACCATCAGTCACCGCTTCGCAAGCGTCATCCTCCTGTTGTGAGTCGAGTTGTTGCACCTCCGATGCCAGTCAGGGGAACCCCATTACGTCTGATTTGTACACGCAGATGGAATTAGGCGAGATTCCCGTTGCAGCAGCCCTGGCCTCTCTCGGCTGTGGCAATCCGACCGCATTGGCTGAGCTGTTGCCCGGCGAGAAAGTGCTTGATCTGGGCAGTGGCGGAGGCATTGATGTGCTCCTTTCGGCCAGGCGGGTCGGACCGACGGGCTTCGCCTATGGCCTTGATATGACCGATCCGATGCTGGAGCTTGCGGAGCGCAACAGGCAGGAAGCAGGAAGCGAGAATGTGCGGTTTTTGAAAGGGATCATTGAGGCAATCCCGCTGCCAGAGAACAGTGTGGATGTGGTCATCTCCAACTGTGTCATTAATCTCTCGGCGGACAAAGGCCAGGTGTTGCGCGAAGCCTATCGCGTGTTGACCCCTGGTGGACGTTTTGCTGTCTCGGATATTGTGGTCCAGGGCGAGCTTCCGCCCGTCCTGCGCCGTGATATGGAGTCCTGGGCCGGGTGCGTGGCCGGTGCGCTCGAAGAAGAAACCTATCGCGCGCTTTTACAGGAGGCTGGCTTCATCGATATTGCGTTTGAAGTGACCAGACGCTATGCTCTCGATGACGTTGATCAAAGTGGCGCGAGTGCGTCGGTTGCGGCCCTTTCGCCAGAGGAACGCCGCGAAGTCGATGGGCGCTTTATCAGCGCCTTTGTGCGTGCCCGCAAGCCGCGCGTCTGAGTTCTCTCTTGATCTTGCGCGAGGAGGGTTGGCGTCGATCCTCTTCGTGCAAGGCTTTGCGGGCTTGTTGCTTCTCGACTTCTTCTTCTCGACTTCTTCTTCTCCCACCTGCCTGACACTCTCATCAGGAAGTGCTTCCTATCTCTTCCCGCCGCCATGCGCAAAGGCGCACCCAATGAACTCGTGCTCATTTTTTCCACTTCCGCTCTCCCTCTCCACGCATGATCTTTGTCATGGTCAAATCTGGAGGAAATGCACTTCTCATCCTCTCCAGTGGCGGCTACACTTCTGGGGTAGGAGCCTGCCGCGCCAAGAAACGAAGACGTTCAAAGGAGTGATGATATGATCGATGGTTTGCCTCTCTCCTTTTTCCTGCCGCTCGTGGTGCATGCGTTGGCGGGACTCACGACGGGAGTGACTGGGGTGACTGGGGTGACTGGGGTGCTGGCTTTCCGGGCGCCCAAACGCCGAGGGCGCCACCATCGCTGGGGGAAATCCTATCTGTGGGCCTATGCCGTGGTGTTTCTCACCGCGATCATCCTCTCGGTCCAGCGCTGGCCAGCCGATGCCTACCTCTTCGTTCTGGCAACGCTCGGCTATGGATTGGCTCTCGGAGGCTATGGCGCGCGACGCTTTCGGCGGGAACCAATCGTGAAGCGCGTGGTGGGGAAACAGTGGGTGATTGCCCACATCGTCGGAGGGATTGGGTCCTATGTTTCAATACGAGGAAGGGCAGGGTTCTGGGCGACGTGTTGGGCCAATGCGCTTCGACTCCAGCGCGAGACTGGCGTCTGTTCCTGTTGAGGCAAGCTACAGGCTATGGTCGTGACTTACACGCGCACCTGAGGGGAAAACGCCTCGGTGCTCCACTGCGGGTGCGTCAGCGAGGGAATGGGTCTTGACCCAACGACCGCGCCATTTGTGCACCGTGCGGTCGGTCGTGCCAAAGGCGGTGGCGAGTTGTTGATTACTTTGGTTGGGATGCGCACGCGCTCTGGGAACGATCCGAGCACGCAGAGCCAGCGCTTGAGGAGTTGTCTGGGCACGAACAAGCTGTTCAAGTTCTTTGGCTTCTGCATCTGTCAAGCTAAAATGAGCGTCTGAAGAATTTTACTACCCAGACCAGTTCCGCGCACATCTTCGAGGACAGCCATGCCACGCATACGCCAGCTGGTAGGCTGCGAAGCATCCTTGCGCGCATCGGGCAAGATAGAACTGATGCTAACCAGTTGTTCATTCAGAAAACAACCAATATGTAGGGCACCCGGCGCAGTATCGTAAGGATAGGCGCATGCGCGGAGAGGCCGATGAGGTCTAAGGATACGACGTCGTAGATCGTAGGTTTCTGGGGAGCGAATAGCACGAGTCTCAACAGTTGACAAGAGCATACCTTCTTCCGCTAAAAATGCTTTTCACATATTCTATCTCCATAAGCCATTATAATGCAATCCATTTTTCAGAAAAGCACGACTCCAGGCGCATAGACTCCCATCCCTGGACGGATCTCAAATGACCTCAAACTCCG
>DATAYF010000715.1:0-8671 GCA_036272735.1 Ktedonobacteraceae bacterium | reverse complement strand
GCTATGCACGTGATCGTGTTGATAGTCGTGTTCGTTGTGGTCGTGTTGGTGGTCATTGTGCTGTATCATAATTCCTCTCCTTTTCAGGCGAAGGACGCTCTACACTCGTATAGCATAGCATTGATGCATTGCACATAAAATACAACAATCGTCAGTATTGATAAGTATGTATGTGTCCGGGACACATACATACTTATCAATACATATGGCCCTGCATAAATACTACCCATTGCACGCAGACAAATCAAGGTAACCACAAAAAACGGGAGACCGACATGTCACCAGTCGGTCTCCCATCGCATCAATGCGCTGCTGGCTCCCGTCACGTAGCACTACGCACGCAACAGGTTGCCATCGTGGCCGCCAGTATTGACGAAGTCACGAGCAGTCATGGCATGTTCAGGTGAGGCAACGCGCCAGAAGCTACCGTGTACCTGTTCCCACTGCTCCAAAATCTGCTCCGCATGTTTGCTGCGCGTCTTGCGCGCATGCAGTTCGATTACGGTGCGCAATGCACTCAGTTCGTCCGCATCCTCGACACGCTGCATTTCGACCAGATCAGTGTTGCAGCGCCCGGCAAATTTCTGCTCACGATCCAGCACATATGCCACACCAGCCGACATACCCGCGCCGAAGTTCTGACCGGTCTCACCCAGAACCACAACCATACCGCCAGTCATATACTCGCAAGCATGGTCACCCACGCCCTCCACCACAGTCAACGCACCACTATTGCGCACCGCAAAACGCTCACCCGCGCGTCCAGCAGCGAAGAGCTGCCCACCTGTTGCCCCATACAACACCGTATTGCCAATGATCGTGTTTTTCTGCGTCTCAAATCTGGCGTCGACTGGAGGAGCAATCACAATCTGCCCTCCCGTCATACTCTTTCCAACATAATCGTTGGCCTCACCGTTGAGCAGCAGGCGCATGCCAGAGACGTTGAAAGCTCCGAAACTTTGCCCCGCCGATCCCTGGAACGAACAGGTAATACTTATACCGGGCAGACCGGCATTCCCATAACGGCGTGCCACCTCACCAGCCAGGCCAGCACCAATCGAGCGATCATCATTGTGAATGGTATGCTGCGTCAGCACACTCCGCTCACCAGCTAATGCCTGCTCGGTCTCTTCCAACAGTTGCTCGGCCACCTTTGACTGTGGCAGGCCAATATGCGTGCCAGGTACCGACCGTTCCGGCAAAGCGACGAGCAGTGAACTCACATCAATATCGCAATCCTGCGCCCCCTGTAACAGATCAGCGCGCCCAATAACCTCGTCCAGGCTGCGGGCACCAAGCTGTGCCAACCACTCACGCACCTCTTCAGCCACCATCGTCAGGTAGTTCACAAGGTGCTGTGCGCGACCGCTAAACTTGGCGCGCAGGTCCTCACGCTGCGTCGCGATGCCGGTCGGACAGGTATTGAGGTGACATTGACGTGCCATATCACACCCCAGCGAGACCAGCGCCGCCGTGCCAAAGCCAAACTCCTCGGCCCCAAGCAGAGCACCAACCATCACATCACGACCAGTTTTAAATCCACCATCAACACGCACCTTGACACGCTTACGCAGGCCATTTTTGACCAACACCTGCTGCGTCTCGGCAAGGCCACGCTCCCACGGCATACCCGCATGTTTGATCGATTGCAACGGGGAAGCACCAGTACCGCCGTCGTGACCACTGATGAGCACATAATCGGCATGCCCCTTCGCCACACCAGCGGCAATTGTTCCTACACCTATACTCGACACCAGCTTGACGCCAACCTTCGCGCACGGATTGACCTGGTGCAGATCGTAGATCAATTGCGCGATGTCTTCGATGCTATAAATGTCGTGATGTGGTGGCGGCGAGATCAACGCGACACCAGGAGCGGTATGGCGCAACTTAGCGATAAATGGCGTCACCTTAAATGGTGGCAACTGCCCGCCCTCGCCCGGTTTGGAACCCTGTGCCATCTTAATTTCAATCTCTTGCGCACGCACCAGGTACTCAGTGGTCACACCAAAACGAGCCGAAGCGACTTGCTTGATCTTGCTGCTCACTTCGTAGCCTTCCATCGTCTCACTATACCAGGCCGGATCCTCACCACCCTCGCCGGTATTATTGCGTCCCCCGATGCTGTTCATGGCCGCCGCAATCGTCTTATGCGTCTCCGGGCTGAGCGCGCCAATCGACATTGCAGAAACGACGAAGCGTGCTCGAATCGACTCCATCGACTCTACTTCATCCAACGGGATAGCCGCCCTCATAGGTTTCAGGGTCAGCAGATCACGTAGTGCCGTGCTAGGACGTGCATACACCATGGCGGTGAATTGGCGATAATCCTCCTGACTGCCACTGAGCGCGGCTTTCTGTAACACACGCACCACCAGCGGGTTAAATGCATGATACTCGGCGTCGCGGCGAAAACGATAACGGCCAAGGTCACTGAGCTTACGGCGCTTGCCCGCATCCACCGCTATCGCCTGCTCTTGTCGTAGTGCTTCGCTCTGCTTGATCAGTTGCGCCGCAACATCAACGAGCATCACTTTACCAGGATGGGAAGCGGCACTGGTGAAACAACGCGCAACAAACGGCGCTGCCAATCCTATCACCTCGAACTGACCAGCCCCAATGACATTGCGCAACGTCGAGATGCCCATACGCGCCATCACCTTGCGTAGCCCGGCCTCCACCACATGAATATAGCTCTGTACCGCCTCATCAGGCGTTAAATGTTCAAGCCGACGCTCACCAGCCAGGCCACGTACGCTCGCGTAGGCCAGAGTCGGCACCACCGCCTCAGCCCCAAAACCCAGCGTCAGCATCACCTGGTGAATATCACAGATCGTGCCGGTTTCACAGATCAACGAGACGCCATCACGCGCTCCACGTTTTACCAGCGCAGTATGGATGGCCCCGACTGCGATCATCATGGGAACCGGCATACGCTCAGCAGACGCATCACTATCGCTCAAGACTATCAGAGTAATACCATCTGCGATAGCCTGTGTCGCCTCGTCCGTTAAGCGGTCCAACGTATGCTCAAGGCCCTCTGGTCCGGCCGAAACATCAAATGTTGTGCTCAGGGTACGCGTGCGCAGCCGCCCATCATCGAGATGACGCAACGCGGCCAGTTGTGCCTCGGTTAGCAGCGGTGTGCGTAGATGCAAGAGATGCGCGTGCTCCGGAGTTTCAGTCAACAGGCTGGCACGGCGGCCCAGATAACTATCGAGCGACATGGCGATTTGTTCGCGCAACGGATCGATGGGAGGATTAGTAACCTGTGCGAAACGTTGGCGGAAGTAATCAGAGAACGAGCGCAATTGACCGGACAGCGCAGCCAACGGCGCATCGTCGCCCATACTCCAGGTTGGCTCCTTGTTATCGGTGAGCATCGGGCGTAGCACCATTTCAACATCTTCGTGCGTGTAACCAAACAGTTTTTGGCGCTGAAAAAGCTGGCTGGCCTCCATCACTGCTACTGCTTGTTCAGCAAAAGGTAACGGCACTTGATCCATGTGTTGCAGATGATGCTCTAACCATTGCTGATAGGGCTGGCGCTGGGCCAGGCCATCTTTAATTTCCTGATTGCGCAGCAGCACGCCGCGTTCGAGGTCGACCGCAATCATCTCGCCCGGCCCCAGACGCCCCTTCTCCACAATATCGAGCGCATCGAAGGGTACGACACCAGCTTCAGAAGCCACAATCAACAGGCCTTGCGTGGTCAACGTATAACGAGCGGGACGCAACCCATTGCGATCAAGCGCAGCTCCAACCGTACGGCCATCGCAAAAAGCCAGCGCCGCGGGACCATCCCACGGCTCGATCAGGCTGGCGTGATACTCATACCAGGCACGTTCAGCAGCATTCAGCTCGCTATCCTGCTCCCAGGCTGGAGGAATCAACATTTGCGTCGTGTGCAAAACATCGCGCCCGGATTGCGTCAACATTTCCAGTGCGTTATCAAGCTGGGCCGAATCGCTGCTACCAGGCTGCACGATAGGCAACAAATCGTGCGTTTTATCACCCCAAAGAGGAGAGGAAAGCAGGTTTTCGCGTCCCTGCATCCAATTCAAATTGCCGCGAATCGTATTAATCTCACCATTGTGCGCCAGCATACGCATCGGCTGGGCCAGGGGCCAGGAGGGGAAAGTATTGGTGCTATACCGCTGGTGGAAAACCGCAACCGCGCTCATGTAACGCGGGTCGGCGAGATCCGGGTAGAAGCGTACCAGATCACCAGGTGCTAGTAAACCTTTGTAAATAATCGTGCGGTGTGACAGCGAAACAACATAGCTATCTTGAATTTCAGCCTGGCGGAAACGCTGCTCAATCAGGCGGCGAGCATAGTATAGCGTTCGCTCGTAATCGTCGAAGGCCAACTCAGCCGGGCGCGAAACCAGGACTTGCGCCACACTTGGCGCGATCTCCCTGGCACGCGAACCGAGCACCGAGTAATCAATTGGCAGATCGCGCCAGCCCAGAAATACCAACCCAGCAGCGGCCAACGCTTGCTCAACGATCTGTCGACTCGCGTCGAAGGATTCGGGCGCACGCTTCTGCGTTGGCAAGAACAGCATACCGACAGCAAGATCTGCGGGATCAGCAATCGTTATCTGTTGCCGCGCTAAATCCTCCATTAGTAAGGCTTTAGGAATCTGCGTCAAGATACCAGCACCGTCATAGGTCTCTGCATCGGCATCTTGTGCACCACGATGCGTCAGGCGTGCCAAAGCATCGAGGGCGGTTTCAACGATGAAGTGGCTGGCCTCGCCTGATATCTGTGCTAAAAAGCCAATACCGCATGCATCGTGTTCCCAACGAGCATCGTACAATGGGTACGATGTCGGACGATCAAAAGAGGTGGTTTTGTCCATGTGCGTCATGCATTGCTCCCCAAAAAAATTTAATCAGCACAATGCGAGAGGCACCAACATTGGAGCCAGAGGGTTTCAATGATCGATCATTGATCACTGAAGTCATTGTTATTGGGGACCCACAAATCCCAGTCGGCAAATGGCGCTGGACCTTGCTCTACTGTCCTACTGGGATAAGGGGAGAGCGACATAGCTCAGGTGGAATGATAGTTTTACCTATTAGGTTGGAGTATAACATAAGATTTTCTGAAGAAACAAGCTTTCAGTATGGATAAATTATCTACATCTCAAGAAAGCGCAGGGTATACTTTCAACGCTTTTTTCAATGGGCAGCATTATGCAGGTACTGTATTCCAAGACCCAGGGCAATAATCAGCAGCAAGATCACAATAATGATCAAGGCTGCAGTGAGTATCTCCTGGCGCAACTTACTAGGGCCTGGCTTATCCGGCTGGTAGGGAACTGGCCGCACCTCTTCCAAATTACGCAGATCATACATCATATCACGCATATGTTTATAGCGTTTATCAGCATCGCGGCGAATCGCATGCATGACCACGGTAGCCAGGGCGGGAGAAAGATCGGGGTTGGCTTTGAGAATAGAGGGCGGATCTTGCGAGACATGTTGATTCATGATCGCAAACACATTCTCACCTTCAAAAGCAGTATGTCCACTCAACATTTCGTACAGCATCGCACCAACGGCATAAATATCCGCGCTGGCCGTGCCACGCTCACCACGCAACTGTTCTGGGGACATATAGTCGGGGGTGCCCATCGTGCCAGACAGGCCGCGCCAGGTCACACGGCGCGCTCCTTCCAATAGCGCGATACCAAAATCAATGATCTTCAAGCCACCATTTTCCAGAATCATGATGTTTTCGGGCTTGATATCGCGATGAAACACGCCGTGTTCATGGCAGTAAGCGAGCGCGTCGCCAATCAGCAGTGTGATGCGAATGGCCTCCGCTGGTGGAAGGGGATTGGGGGCAGCATCTTCCAGCACTTCGCGCAACGTACGCCCTTGAATATATTCCGTCACAAGGTAATGATCGGAGCGCTTTTCCTCGGTATTGAGCATCTGCAAAATGGATGCATGATGCAGACGATTACCAATCTCTGCCTCACGCTTGTAACGTTCGAAAACGGCAACGTTACCGATCAGATCGTCATGAGGAAATTTGAGCACCACCTGCTGCTGGTTATGCGTATTCACCGCAAGATAGACGTGACTCATGCCGCCATGACCAAGCTGGCGGATAATTTCATAGTGATCTACCAATGCGCCCGGCGCGTACATTGTCGTCATGGGCAAAATTCACCTTTCGCGGCAAGGAGACACTCGCCTTCAGGCGTGGTGAGGAATTGTCACATCTCCGATTTGATACCTATAGCCATCACAACGGTAGAGCGTGCGACAATAGCGATGACTGATCCCTTGCACCCGTTCTGATTGGGTTCTGATATCAAAAGATCCCGTTGCACGCACCAGCACACGCCCGGTATGGACCCCCTGTTTCTTCCCTGATGGCACGACAGCCCGAACCATATCGCCCGTTTGGAAACCATAGTATCGTTTCTGCCTCTGTTTCTGTCTAATAGGCAAACCATGCTTGTTGGTGCCGCACATCTGGCGAGCACCATGTCCCGTGGCAGTAATGAACCAAGGGCGCACCCCTTTCGTGCTGATCTCAAGAGGAGTACTCTTCCCAACGCACGTTGCATCAATCCAGTGCGCTTTCGGCAACCCTCGGACGGTTCGATTGAACTTCGTTTGCCCACCCGATCCACACTCCACAGGGAAACCCAACGCCTTGAGTCGTTCAAAGAGGAGCCAGCGGGTCGTATTGACTGCTGCTGCATCCTTGAGCGGTGCTTTTGCCTGAGCGAGGATACGGTTGAGGATATCAGGCTTCGAGGCCAGAAATACGTTGATATCCACTGTGCCCTTCGCTTTGTTGCATGGCTCACATGCCAGAGTAAGGTTACTGACTCGGTTCGTGCCACCAGTGGCGCGTGGGGAAATGTGCTCCACTTGCAGTGGCACATCCTTTACCCCGCAGTAAACACAGTGGCGATTCCATTTTTGCAGCAAGTACTCTCTCGTCTCATAGCCTGCCAACGTTCCTTGTTGATACTGCACCCCACTGATTTCGGGATGGTCCATCTGTTGGAGATCGAACTTCACCAACTCCATACTGATGTTGGTAAGTGGACAGAGCGTGCATAAACGCTGGACCCACGTCAGCATATTGGCGACTCTGCTTGCTAAAGATGGCGGGATCCAGCCTGCTTCGCGTCGTCGATTGTCGAAGCGTGGTTTTCTGTACCGTGTTTTGCGGCCTCGACGCGAACGACGAAGAGCCCGACGCGCATCCAAAGCCGCTTTGATCGCCTGCCCTCGATGCGTGATTTCAGCCGCCCATACCACTTCCCCAGAAGTATCATTGATGATAGCCAACCCGGTCGTCTTACTCCCAGGATCAAGCTTGATGCGCAAAGGCTGCACGTGTGGTTCTTCGATGATGGCTTTGAGCACAATCGTAAAGGGATAGTACTTGAGCACGGCGGCTTTGCCCTGTGAGAGCAAGATGCGTGCTCGTCCTGGATGGATGGGATCTAACGGTATTCGGTGATGATCGAGAACAAAAACGTTGCTCGTATGAGCCTCTACTTTCGTAGGTAATGGTGGCCTCGTCAATGTTACTGAGCGGTTTATGCATACAGCACACTGGCTTTCTCCCGTAGGCACGTTTAATGCTGTATCGTAGAGGGCAAGGCTGGCCGCGCACCCTGCCGTACCTATGTATTCGCTCGTAACGGAGCTCCGAAGAACTGAGACTGGTCATGATCGGGCTTTTTCAAGCCCTTGCCTTCCGGCACAGGGTTCATGACGCTCTTTACTATTTTTGACAACAAAGTCGTGTGGTCACAGTATAACACACTAGAGGGTATTTCCTAACTCAAAAATCCTTCTACACACTCGGTTACGATAAAATCCAACGTTTTGTCGCGAATGCCCAAATTTTTGACGCACAAGCGAAATCCGCATAGTGAGAAAGGCAATGCTTGCATCCCAATCCGGTAGAGCCACACTAACCGGTGGTTGAGCATAAAGCCCCCTTCCGCAACCTAACCAAAGGTCGAGAGACCAATGGACGGCTCTGCTCTTCGGTCAGGGCGGCATCTGGCCTTGTCTGCTTTGGTGGCCGCCCGCGCCGTTTCGGTTCTTCCCAGGGCGCGGGAGCCACTTTGTAGCTGAGCAACTCACTGAAACGCCACACGTGGTCGGTCAATCCACAGGCCATTGCAGGAGTGTATGCTTGGCCCCAGTGCTTCTCTTTCGAGAGCTCCTGATGGACCACACAGAAATTGTACGTGCAGCCAATCAGGTACATTCCCGTCTGAAGGGCCTGCAAGCGAGAAGCGGCGTGCCGACTCTTGCGCATGAGGTTGGCCAGCCGTTCCCGAAAGGTGCCATTCAAACGTTCGATAAAGGCCGTATTGAGGACTTCTCCTCCCCGAGAACGCTTCAGCAATCGCTTGGCTTGTTCCAGCAGTCCATGAGCCATTGTGCGAGTGATCTCCACGACATGCTTTTTCTCCGTCCGCTTGATGATGGTTCCAATGTGCAGGTCTGGCCACACCACTAAACACGCTCTGCCTGGGCCTGGCATGGCTTTCACTTTTTCGCGAAACGCTCGTCGAATGCTGCCCGGATAGGCCGACCATCCATCGGTCAAGAACAGGAGCGGGCGTAGGTGCAAAGCTGCCCGGCGGACCTGCGTGAGCAACGCATCGGCCAG
>DATAYF010000714.1:0-3479 GCA_036272735.1 Ktedonobacteraceae bacterium | reverse complement strand
GGCTGGTCTGAGGATGTCGTCCCAATTGCAATACAAAGCAGAGTGGTACGGGCGTACCGTGGTCAAGGTTGACCGCTGGTACCCGTCCTCCCAACGTTGCTTTGATTGTGGACATATTCTCGACTCGCTTTCCCTTGATGTTCGGAACTTCACCTGCCCTGTGTGGCGTCGGGCATGACCGCGATAGCAACGCTGCACAAAACATGTTGGCCGTGGGGCGCGCGCGTGTCTGCCTGTCGGGGGTGTGGGAGAGTCCGTAAGACCCGGCGCGGTGAAAACCAAACCGGGCAAGACTCCGCGAAGCAGGAAACCCTCGAAGCGATTCTAGGAATCCCCTGGCTTTAGCCGTGGGGAAGATGTCAACGTGAAGATATGCCATACTGGAAGTGTAGCCGTTCAGATTTTGACCTGAACGATTATTTAAGGTCCGCAAACACCATTAAAAGGCAGGGCAAAACCATATGCTAACCCTTTTCTATTCACCCCACTCGACCAGCGTTGATAACGAGGCGGGACGCGCTTCTGGTTTCGCTGACGTGCCGCTTTCACCCGTTGGTCTAAAGCAGGCACGAGAGGTTGGGCATCAGTACGAAACCTACTCGCTCGACGCCGTCTTCTGCTCCGACCTTCAGCGTGCCTCTACCACCGCTGAGATCATGTTCTCAGCACGCGCTCTACCCCTGGTGGCGGATGCACGGCTGCGCGAGTGCGATTATGGCGACCTGACACAGTGCCCGGCTGCCCAGATGGAAGAAGAGCGTGCGCAACGCATTACGGAGCCGTTTCCTAATGGCGAAAGCTTGCTCATGGTCGCGCAACGCGTGGGTGCTTTTTTGCGCGATGTCATGCGTGAGTACGATGGCAAAACGATCGTGGTAATCGGGCACGGAGCAACGAAGTATGGGATCGAGTACTGGTGTGGCGATACTTCGTTGGAGCAGATTGTGCACGCGCCCTGGGAATGGCGCGACATCCCTATCTGGCGCTACGAACTACATGCACCCATGCTTCAACGGGATATATAAAGGAATATTAATGATTTCGCGAAATCATTAATATTCCTTTATATATCCCCAATGCTTGACAAAACGCTAACGCCAATGTATCATTTTTTATGAACTGATTGTTCAGCACAGAATAACGGAACTCAAGGAATGGTTCGTATGTCTTTTAGTATGGTCGATGCGATGTGCAGGCTTGTTATATCGACAAGCTATCGCAAGCTCATCAAGGTTGGCGAGGTTGGAACTGTCGCCCAAGGCCATACTATGCCCTTTTTCAGACGGTTCTTGAGTTACTCCTTCTCCGAACACCTGAGCGCGCAGCGCTAGCCACGGCAGTGGCGTTGGTTTTCGGAATAAGAACTTAACCCTCCAAAAGAGCACAAAAAGGCCGTGGGCGATAGATGGTCAGCCCCACGGCCTTTTTGTGCGTTTTTTCCTAATCTCGCTACCCTCACTATCCGCATGAATCAGGCCGTGGCGCACGACAATCTACTCGCGCTACGGCCTTTTTGTGCTCTTTTGGGCAACACAACCTGAACAATCAGTCAATCAGTAATAGAGAATTAGGAAATGGAGAAAACAAACATCATGACCAGCGTTTTTCCCACGGATTTTAGCATCCGCCCGCCTGTAGAGGCAGATCTGAACAACATCGCACATCTGTTCGTTTCACGTGAAACCTTCTTCTACAGCGGCACAGAACTGAACGTTGCCTCTGAGGCGCAGTGGCTACAATCCTCCTGGCAATTCGTCGGTGCTGATCCCGCGCACGATGCCTGTGCCATCTTCGCACCAGACGGGCAAGGTGTAGGCTATGTGCATGTCTGGCGACCAGAGGAGAGCAGCAGCGAGTTCTATGCCTCACCCAGGGTTAGCCCGCAATATCTTCATCTGGGCATCGGCACCTACCTGCTGCAATGGGCTGAACAGCGTATGCAGCAGATCTTGCCAACCCTGCCATCTCAGCAGCAGGTGAAGCTGCATAGTTGGATCGCTGGTGTGGATACAGCAGCCGAGCCAATCCTTGAGCATGCTGGCTTTCGTGCGGTGCGCTACTTCTGGCGCATGGATATCGAGATGGCCCAGGCTCCACAGCCGCCAGTGCTGCCCGAAGGCATACATATTCGCGCGTATAACCCGGATCAAGATACCCACCGCACCTACGAAGCACTCGAAGAAGCCTTCCAGGATCTCTGGGGTTACGCTCCGCAATCCTTCGAGAAGTGGTCCCATTGGGGCATCGACCTCCCAAGTTTTGATCCCACTCTGACCTTCCTCGCCATCGATGGTCAGCAAATTGCCGGTGTGCTTATGTCTCGTATCGACAAGGGCGAGCAACGCACCAGTGGCTGGGTCGATGATCTGGGCATACGTCGTCCCTGGCGCAAGCAAGGTTTAGGATTGGCGCTGCTCCAGCATGCCTTTGGCGAATTCTACCGGCGTGGTATTCCCCGTTGTGGTCTGAGCGTCGACGGACAGAATCCCACTGGAGCAACACGTCTTTACACGCGCGCCGGTATGCATCGAGCTAAAAAATTCGATGTGCTCTACGAAAAAGCTCTGTTATGAAAGTGCCCAGGAAGGGTGCTAGAAACCGGAGGTCACTATGCCGGATTTTTCCCATGTGCCGAGCATTGGTCTGCATCATCCATATATAAAGCAGTACCTTGCCATAAAAAATAACACCCATACCAACCCTGAAAACCTGGCCTGTATCGAGGGGTTGAGGGCATTTTCACGCGCACACAAAGCCGGACTTGAAATGCGCAGTTGCTTCATTTGCCCGGAACTATTGCGCGGAGAGGAGAGTAAGAACATCGCCAAACACATGATTGCCAACGGCACACCATCTTTTGTGGTCAGCGCCAAAACGCTTGCGCACCTTGTCGATTGGGAAGGCCCCGATGGACTGGTTGCGCTGGTAAAATTACCACATTTTAGCTGGCAGCACGTTACCTTGCGCACGTACAACGCGATCCTGGTTCTGGATGGTTTGCAAATTCCCGGCAATATCGGCACCATCATTCGCAGCGCTGATGGAGCGGGGGCTGATGCCATCATTATTACCAATCGCAAGCAACGGCTCTCGCATCCCAGGCTCGTGCGCGCAAGTATCGGCTCACTATTCAGTTTCCCAATTATCGAGGCCGAGGTGAGACAGGCCATCGATTGGCTCAGACAGCAGCACTTTAAGATCATTACAACGGATACCGAGGCCCAAACAAGCTACCGCCAGGTCAGCTATGAAGGCCGGATTGCCGTGGTAATGGGCAACGAGCATAGTGGGATCAGCCAGCAATGGTATGAGGCTCATGATGTCAGTGTCTCCATTCCTATGAACGGGAGTGGGGATTCACTCAACGTCAGCAACGCAGCTGTGCTGATGTTGTATGAAATGCTGCATCAGCAAGGACGTCTGCTCCGCGTATAGCAAGAGCGCGACACATAAAGGGTTATTAATGGTTTCGCGAAACC
>DATAYF010000713.1:0-8034 GCA_036272735.1 Ktedonobacteraceae bacterium | reverse complement strand
CTGCGGGTGGCGTTGGCGTGAGATCAAGCTCTCGGATCGCGTGTTTCTCTGTCAGAATGAAAGCTGCACGTTGTATCAGACCAAACAGGATCGAGACGAAAACGCAGCAAAAGGCATAAGAAAAGAAGCCCTTCGCCTGATGGGGTTGGTTGATCAGGTCGCGCTCGACAGTGGCTCCGGCGGCGCGTAAAAGTCGCCTGTGGAGGCGGTGTAAGACCAAAGGGCTTCGGCCCGGAGGCGGCTACCAATGAAGCAGGAACAATGAAAGGTGTGGCAAAATCTATGCTTGCATATGTTTTACCACATTAATCAGAGCAGAAGCGTAAGATGGACCCATTGTGGAGGATCGCCCTCTGGCAGCAGTTCGGCGCGACTATCGACATGCTCGAAAACGCCTTGCTCGCCTGTCCCAGCACGCATTGGAATGGACGCCTCTGGATCGACCACTCAGACCACCCTCTGCCATCGGAATCCGCAGAATTCTGGTATATCACCTATCACATGCTCTTCTGGCTCGACTTGTATCTCACAGGCTCACTTGAAGGATTCGCTCCCCCTCCGCCCTTCACCCTGGATGAGCTTGACCCAGCAGGTGTCCTTCCCGAACGGCCCTATACCAGAGATGAGCTACACGCCTATCTGGTGAATCTGCGCAAGAAGTGCCAGACAACGATTGCTGGGTTGTCAGACGAGAAAGCGCACCAACAGGTCGATTTTCTCTGGGTCGGGGAAAAGCCGATGAGCTTTTTAGAGCTCCTCTTGTACAACATGCGCCACGGCAGGAACATGCGGCCCAGTTGAACATGTTTCTGGGACAGAACGCCATTGATGTAGCCTCTGATTGGGTCGGCCGAGTGAAAGCCAATGAGGGCGGTGAGTAAGCGCTTTCAGTCACCTTTGATTGTATAGGAAGCAGCGGCATCGAGAATTCATCCATGTATCGCTGATACATGGACGAATGCGAGGTTACTGGTCAATCTGCGCTTTTTGCAACTTGCCACTGTAGTCGCTATAGACCACCTTCCACTCGGTGAAGACATCGAGTCCAGCCAGGCCAGCTTCGCGGTGCCCGTTGCCGGTGCCGCGCGTGCCGCCGAAGGGAAGCTGGATCTCCGCTCCGCTCGTGCCGGAGTTGATGTAGATGATACCTGTGGTCAGGTCACGCGTCGCTTGCTGGACGCGATTGACGTTCTGCGTGTAGATGGCGCTGGAAAGGCCATAGCGCGTATCGTTGTTTACAGCGATGGCTTCTTCAAGCGAGTCGACGCGGATCACCGAGAGCGTTGGCCCAAAGATCTCTTCTTGCGCGATACGCATATCGGGGCGCACGTCCTTGAACAGTGTGGGGTGGTAAAAATGTCCCTTTGCCAACGCGCCTTCGTTGGCAATTTCGCCACCAATCACCAGCGTTGCCCCTTCCTCTTTGCCGATCTGCGTGTATGCGTGCACCTTCTCAAGCTGTTTTTGATGGATCAAGGGGCCAATGTCCACCTGCTCGTCGAGACCATCGCCCAGGCGTAGCTGGGCGATGCGCGGTACCAACTTGTCGAGCAGCGCATCATGTACGGCGCTATGCACGATCACGCGACTGCAGGCGGTGCAGCGCTGCCCGGTCGTGCCATACGCGCTCCACAAAATACCCTCGACCGCCAGGTCCAGGTCGGCGTCGTCCATCACGATGATGGCGTTTTTGCCGCCCATTTCCAGTGAGACACGTTTGAGCGTCTGCGCGGCCTCGATCGCAACGTAACGGCCGGTGTCGGTTGAACCGGTAAAGGAAATAATGTTCACGTCGGGGTGGTGAATGAGCACCTCGCCGGTGGGATTGCCGGGACCAAAGACGAGGTTCACCACGCCTTCGGGCAGGCCCGCTTCATAGAGCAGTTCTACCAGGCGCAAGGCACTGTGCGAAGTGTCCTCGGCTGGCTTGAGGACGATTGTGTTTCCAGCGACGAGAGCGGGAAACATTTTCCACGTGGGAATGGCTATTGGGAAGTTCCAGGGTGTAATGCAAGCCACGACGCCCACGGGATCGCGCAACGCCATACCTGTCTTGTTGGGCAATTCGACGGGGACGCTATAACCAAAGAGCCGTCGCCCTTCGCCGCCCATATAAAACGCCATATCGATGCCCTCCTGGACATCGCCACGCGTCTCGTTGAGCACCTTGCCCATCTCCTGCGTCATCGTGCGGGCCAGTTCTTCCTTGTGGCGCATCAAGAGTTCACCAACCCGGAAGAGAATTTCGCCACGTTTGGGCGCTGGTACGAGTCGCCAGCTTGCGAAGGCGTGCCGTGCTGCCTTGACCGCAGCATCGACATCGGCCTCACCAGAATGGGGAAACTGGCCTAGTAGCACGCCCGTGGCGGGATTATAATTGGGAAATGTTTGTCCACCCTGCGCCTCTTGCCACTGACCGCCGATGTAATTGCGAAACGTTTGTGTTGTGCTCATAGATTCCCTCTAAATGCTCTTGTGGAGGGTAGCCAGGAACTCTAGATTGTTGCTGGTCTTCGTCATATGCTGCATTAACGCCTCCATCGCCTCCAATGAGCCGCGGCCGGGCTGATCGGAAAGTGTCGAGAACATACGGCGCATCACGACGACTGCACGCAGCGTCTTGTCGTCGAGCAGCAACTCTTCGCGGCGTGTGCTGGAAAGGGAAATGTCGATGGCGGGGAAGACGCGGCGCTCAGCCAATTTACGGTTCAGCACCAGTTCCATGTTGCCGGTGCCCTTAAATTCTTCGTAAATCACATCATCCATGCGGCTACCAGTATCGACGAGCGCGGTGGCCATGATCGTCATGCTGCCGCCTTCTTCGATCTTACGCGCAGCCCCAAAGAAGCGCTTGGGCGGGAAGAGTGCACTGGGGTCGAGGCCACCGGAGAGGGTACGCCCGCTCGGCTGCACTGCCAGGTTGTAGGCACGAGCCAGGCGTGTGATGCTGTCTAACAACACAACCACGTCGCGGCCACTTTCGACCAGGCGTTTGGCGCGATCCAGCACCATTTCGGCGACACGAGTATGGGCCTCGGTCGGCTCATCGAAGGTCGAGCTAATGACCTCCGCGCGCACCGAACGTTTCATGTCGGTTACTTCTTCTGGACGCTCACCGATCAGCGCGATCATCAAATGCACATCGTCGTAGTTTTCGGTGATCGAGTTCGCGATGGACTTGAGCACCATCGTTTTACCGGCCTTAGGTGGTGAGACGATCAAGCCGCGCTGCCCACGACCAATGGGTGATACCAGGTTGATAATACGGCCGGTAATGTTGGATGCGTTGGTTTCGAGATTGAACATCGCTTGTGGTGAGATCGGGGTGAGGACATCGAAGTGGGGGCGACGTTTGGCAATTTCGGGATCGACTCCGTTGATAGCTTCGACGCGCAACAGTCCGTAGTATTTCTCGTTATCCTTTGGTGGCCTGATCTGTCCTGAAACCATGTCTCCAGTGCGCAAGCCAAAGCGGCGGATCTGCGATTGGGAGACGTACACATCCATATTTCCTGGTAAAAAGCGTTCCTGGCGCAAAAATCCAAAGCCATCTTCCACAATTTCCAACACGCCAGCGCTAAAAATATTTCCTTGCTGCTCGGTATTGGCTTGGAGAAGACGGAAGACCAGATCTTGTTTCTTGAGGGTACTATAACCTGTCAGTTCGAGGTCGCGTGCCAGATCGCGTAATTCGGCTATAGTTCTTGTTTCTAACTCAGCTATATTCACGATATGTAGGGCGGTAATAGGCGAGGATGCGCGCCCCATGCTCCTTTCTGCGTTGAGACTCAATAGGTGTTTTTAACGTATCACAGTGGGAAATGGCATATACATGGGTAGTTTCGAAAAACTTCTCTGGCTGAAAGACGTGCGACGACAAGCAGCTTGGTGAATGTTAAGAGGTGTCGACCAACGTACCAAAGACATTATAAAAAAAACTACGCTAGGCATTTTTTAATAACACAATTGGGAACCTGTGATCTGTCGGGTGGCGTGGTACATATTTTCGAAGCTAGTTGCAATATAGCACAGGGAATAATTGCTGTCAAGGGAATTGATCAAGGAATACGCGCTCAATGGATGTTCGCGTATCAGGCTGTATCTATCTCGCTTGCTAGCATTGCGAATCGCGAACCTGACGGGCTGCACGCCTGGCTGCCAATGTACTTACGCAACCAGTTGCATGTTGTGTATCATAAAACGGATACCAGTACTTGTCAATCCATTCGTTACAACTGCGCAATTGTTGCCCCAACTGACGGTGTTCCAATTCCCGATCCACTACTTTATTGGCGTGGGGATGCTTGTAGGGTCGTGGCAAGGGCGAGCCGAAGCCATGCGCGTAGTGCACGAGTTCGTGCGCGATAGTGGTCACTAGTACGCACTCTGGCACCTGTGGAAGTTGAAGCAGGGTGTTGATGCCGATGAAAGAGACGCCTTCATCGGACGAGAGACGAATGAGCCCCAGGCGACCCTTCCACGGATAGCCATAGCCAATTTGTATATCATTGACGCGTGCAACGTCGGCAAAATGTTTGTTCCAAATACTTGTAAGGTAGGTGGTCAGGTCACGTAGGCTTGTGATTTGGCTCGCTGCCTTGGCGTCAATGGTTGCCAGCATGAGAAACTCCCTTACGCGCTTATTCTGTTTTTAGTATAAAGAGTCGATTATAATCGTGGCTATTGATCTATTGTCTTCTGGCAGGAAGGATTAAATATTGCTTAGTCTCTGCTAAATGGGTCATATGGCCCAGGTAATACTGTTCTATTTCCACTAAACTACATCGTAGAGAGAATAGAGAAGTAGGAGGTAGAAGCTATGCATGGTACACTATGTCCAATAACAGAGGCAGTACCTGGCACATCGTACGATGTGTGCGCCTCGCGCGTGAATGATGCCTATGCCACCGAACCTATGTGCGTCGTCTTGCCGTCAACCCAACTTCCGCGTGAAGAAGAGGTGTATAGCGCGTTCGAGCAGGCGCTCAGCGACCGCCAGGTTGCACTGCACCAAAAGCTGCAACGCCTCTCCAGCGCCCAAATCACGACCCAGCTAAAACATACGCTTACGCACCAACGTGAGCACTCGCAGCGTTCTATCACGCTCCAGCGAGCCTGGCGGCTTGCTATACTGAGTGGTATATTCGCGTTTATCTTTACCCTGCTCGGCTTCGACCTGTTTGGCATTTTACTGCTGCTGCTGAAATAACAATATAATTATGATTTACCAAAAATATATTACAGGCATTCTTATTGAGCTTAAAAATGTTTGCAACAGCGCCACGGCTTCCACGTATCATAGGTAGATAGGCGAAACGACACAAACACTTGTTTTATTGCCAAAGTTTGTACTATACTTTTGGCGTACCAATGCTCACGGAAGCAAGGTTATACATCAGTATACAGCGTCATCTAAGCATATATAAGGAGAAGGAGCACGTCATGAATTGCAGCGTCTGTGGTGCGCAGTTACCAGAGGGAGCGAATATTTGCCCAAGATGTGGGACAGCAACCAGCAGTTATGCCTCTGCTCTCGGTATAAATGATCCCACCGCCGAAGCCTCGTACGTGCGCCAACCACCACCGCCGCCGCCCACAAGCTACGGTCCCGATCCCTACGCGGCCAACGCGCCATATACTCCGTCAATGCCACCGTATGCTCACGATCCTTACACGCCCTATCCTTCTGCACCAGCGCCACAGCCACCCAAAAAAGGACGCGGTCGCCTGGTCACTACCATTATTGGCGTAGTGGTTGTGTGTATTATCCTATTTGGCTCGGGAATCTTCTTTGTCAATCAACACAACGCCCAGGTGACGCAACAGCAACACGCCACCGCGACCGCGCTTGCCCAGAGCCACGCCACGGCTACCGCGCGCGCGCAACAGAATAGCAATGCCGATCCCTACGTTCCCGGCCCAAGTACATTGGTGCTCAATGATCCTATGCACGATAACAGCAAAGGTTACGCGTGGAACGAGACCACCGTCAACGCGAAGGGTGGGGGCCTGGGTACGTGCGCCTTCACGAATGGGGCCTATCATGTGAGCCGTACGGAGAAGGGTTCGCTGATCTGTCACTCCAAAACGCTTGCTTTCAACCTGTCGAACCTGGCATTAGAGGCGAATCTGACCATCAACCAGGGAGACTACAGCGGTATCGCCTTTCGCATGGACAATACCACGGAAAAAGGCTATGTTTTTGTGATCGGCGCAGGTGGCGATTACGTCCTCGATGCCTTTAACTTTAATGCTGACATCAACCACGAATACACCGTGTTGAGCAAGGGCAACAGTCCAGCTATCAAACGTGGGTGGCACCAGGCCAACCTGGCGGCAATTGTCGCCAACGGGAGCACCATCAGTACCTACATCAATCATCAACCCATCACCAGCGTACAAGACACGACCTATACCCAGGGAGCCGTTGGCATCTATGGCTATGGTCAATCCTCGTTCGACGTCATGACCACGGGGGTGCGTGCCTGGCAGTTATGAGTGAATGATCTTTGCCTTGACAATCGTCGTGCATAAAGCTGATACTGACAGAGGCAATCATCCATGTAGGAGCCGACGACTGTTTTCAAGAATGCGTTTAAATGTATGCATCTTAAAACCAATATTCTAAAACAAGGCAAATTTGGGCATAAAAAAACGCTGAATGGCAATCTTCAGGTGAGCAGTTGAGCTTCCAGAGCCGCCAGGTAAGCTCCGGGATTCTTACGGAAGCGAAATTGTCGTCGGCGGGTTTCCTCACACTGCTGCAAGTGCGTGCGCAGGTCACGCCAGCGGCGATAATCACTTGCCCGGCTAGGGCCACACACTTCTTCACGGGAGTGCGGTGTGCTGCGTGCGGATCGAAACAGCGTAGAAGTCAAAGAGGCTTCCTGTCCGATACACGTGCAGCAATTGGAATTGTGGTGAACATGTTTCACCACGTTTTGAAAGGCAGGAAGAGTAGTAGTACTATGTTTGATACCAGTAAGGTCGGTCATAGCTTCCCTGCTTATACCGTTGAAATCGAACGCGGCAAGGTGCACGAGCTGGCGCAGGCTATCGGCGATCCCAACCCTATTTATCACAGCCACGCGGCCGCACAGGAAGCGGGCTACCAGGATGTGCCGCTGTACCCCACCGCGCCAACCATGTTCAGCTTTTGGGGCAATCCCAGGTCTGGCGAACACCTGGCAAGCGTGGGCATCGATGTGAGGCGTATTTTGCACGGTGAGGAAGAGTACGAGTACCTTGCCCCCATTTACCCTGGTGAGGTATTGACGGGCGTCACCACTATCGCCGAAGGCAAGAGCCGCAAGGGCATGGATATCGTAACCACCGAGACCCTCTACACCAACCAGCAGCATCAGCCAGTCGTCAAAGCCAGAACCACAATTGTTGTGCGCTAAAAATGTATGCCAGGAGGTTTGCAACGATGACAACCAACGCACCAACCCCGCTCAAACGTTATTTCGAGGATGTGCACACGGGCGATGATATTCCGCCACTGGTCAAAGCCCCCGTCACGCACCTGCAACTGGTCAAATACGCTGGAGCTTCGGGCGACTTTAACCCTTTGCACACCGATCCCTCGGTCGGCGAAAGCATCGGCACCGGCGGCATTATCGCTCATGGCATGCTCATCATGGGCTTCGTGGGTCAGATGCTCAGCGACTACGTCGGCCCCACGGCGCTGCGCAAATTTAACGTACGCTTCAAAGGCATGACGCACCTGGACGATGTCATCACCTGCTCGGGCACCATTACCGACGCCCACGAGGAGAACGGCGTGGGATTCATCTCCGGCAAGGTGCAGGCAGCTGACCAGAACGGCGATGTCAAGGTCACAGGTAGCTTCAGTGCGGAACTTCCCAAACGCGGCTAAGATTAGGATTGCTATTACCATTCGCGGCGGAAGGCCCCTGCATGCATGCAGGGGGATGGAAGCCGCGCCGCCGGCAGGCGCAGAAAACACGTGACAGGAAGAGCCCTGGATGGTACGGTCGTTCTAACAAGGCGCCATACGTCCGTCAGGTGAAA
>DATAYF010000712.1:0-2887 GCA_036272735.1 Ktedonobacteraceae bacterium | reverse complement strand
GCCCGTTCAGCGCGCTCAGTCCAGCGCCATCGCAGCGTCAACGAAGAGGACGAGGAGAGCAGCGACGAGCCCGACGAGATCGCCGCCGCCGCCGATAATCCCCGTCCAGAAGATTGGCTGCCTCAGGTGATGGACGATATTTGCCAGGATATTCAACACGTGTTAGAGACTATGGAGGCAGCGTATCCACAAGAAACGTTGTAAATATCCACCGAGCGCACATAAGATGTGGGCGGAAACCTAGGATAGAACAGCAGTTATATGGTACATGTCGTCAACGCTCAGAATCGCCCTGATATGCCTGTTGGGAAAGAGAGTAAAGGGGGGCAACATGTGGTGCCCCCGAATGGAGTGATGGGGAAAGGTTCCGTTCTCAAGCATCGTGGCGGAGGATAAACTCCTCGATTTCCGTGCCACGGGCGTTGGCGTAGCCTCGTCCTTCGCCGCAGACAGTGAAGCCGCATTTCTCCAGGACGCGGCGCGAGGCCAGGTTATCCTTTGCACAGCGGCCAAAGATGGGGCGCACGTGCACAATATCGAGCAAGGCTCTGAGCGCCTGGGTGGCGATGCCCTGGCCCCAGTAGGACTTGCCAAGCCAGTAGGTGACCTCTGGCCCCTCCATCTCTTCATCTCGATAGCTTGAGACGCTTCCTGCCACTTGTCCTCCAAAAATAATCGTCTTATTCGTGGTGCTCTCATCATTGAGAATCTTCTGCCAATGATGCATAAAGGCTTCGCGATCAGTTGGATCTTTGGCTGTAAAGGCCGCCATAGAGTTGGCCTCGGGATCGAGATGCTGCTCGTAAAAAAGAGGTAGGTCGTCTGCGACCACGTCTCGCAGGAGAATCTGCGGAGGGATGGAATGTGGGATGTGCTTGCTCATTGTACTGATACCTTCCTCGCGATTATTCTCTTCATCGGTCACCAGACCCCAGAGCGAAAGCTAGGGGCTTCTGTCTACACCTACACGCTTCCGCCTGATTATCCAAGCTCTCGCGCGTCGCGACACACGGAAGAGGGTAGACAGGTTGAGTTCGTATACGAAGCGTTCGCTTCCATGCCGATCCGTGCATGCTGAACAGTCTCCTCGCGTGCGGGTAACCACGCACACAAACAGTTGCTCTTCTGGGAGAGAAGCGCGCTTCCGACCAGTCTGTTCGTAGCTTCTCCTTAGCTCTTCTTCTTCGCATGAGCGAAAACGGAAGTCGGGAATGCCCCAGCCTTCTCCACGAAAGAAAGGAGCTGGGCCAATTATCAGGCCAGTCCACCATTAGAGTAATGAAATGGGAAAAACGGAGAGACTCCACTTAGTGAACCCATTAGCTTTCTATCTCTTATATGGTACGTCGTATCTTTTCGTTAAAAAAACACTGACGTTTGATGCCGCCTATGCGGCAGGGATGATGCTGAAAATGAGATATACTGCCCACAGCGAGGAGCGCAAGAAGGTCGATGGCCTGACTGGTGCCTTTAGCCCGGCACTGACGTTGGCTCAGGGTGTGCCCAGAAGAGGATGATTGTTGCCACGAGCACGCGAAGGACATTTGTTGCATTTCACACCCAGCGCTCGTCGTCATCATGAAGGAAGCAGAGACGGGAAAGGAGCAGTGTCCCATGCAAGTTCTCTATGAACGATGTGCAGGAATTGATATCCACAAGAAGATGGTCGTCGTTACCGTGCTCATCACTGCCACCAATGGCCAGGTCCAGAAGTTCACGCGTACCTTTTCTACAATGACGGCTGATTTGCTGGCTTTAGCTGATTGGCTCGACAGTTTGCAGGTGGTGCAGATTGCCATGGAGAGTACGGGAGTCTTCTGGCATCCTGTCTACAACCTTCTCGAAGACGGGCATACGCTCTTGTTAGTCAACCCCCAGCATATCAAAGCTCTCCCCGGTCGGAAAACAGATGTAAAGGATAGCGAGTGGCTTGCCGATCTCCTGCGGCATGGATTAGTCCAAGCTAGCTTTGTGCCCCCCAAGCCCATCCGAGAATTGCGCGAACTGACTCGCTATCGCAAAACGCTCATCCAAGAACGAGCGCAAGAGATCAATCGTTTACAAAAAGTGCTAGAGGGGGCCAATCTGAAATTGGCAGCCGTCGCCACCAATGTTCTGGGCAAAAGTGGCCGAAATATGCTGGAAGCGGTGGTAGGCGGCGAGCAGGATGCCGAAATATTGGCCGAGCTGGCCAGGGGCAAATTGCGGGCGAAACTGCCAGCTTTGCGCCAGGCATTAGATGGTCGCGTCCAACCGCATCACCGTTTCCTCCTGGAGCGCATTCTGGCCCACATCGACTTCCTTGAGGCGTCGATCGCGCAGATCCAGCAGGAAGTTGGGCAGCGATTAAGCCCCTATGAAGAAGCGATGACGTTGTTGCAAAGTATTCCCGGTATTCAAGAGGTGACTGCCGCTGCGATCATCTCAGAAATTGGAGTGGATATGGAACACTTTCCCTCGGCGAAACACCTTGCTTCTTGGGCGGGGCTGTGTCCGGGGAATAAACAGAGCGGGGGCAAGCGGCTCAGTGGGGCAACGCGAGTGGGATCTCCCTATCTGCGAGCAATGCTTGGGGAAGTGGCCTGGATCATCTCACGCATGAAGGACAATTATCTCTCGGCTCAGTATCACCGTATTGCACGACGGCGGGGTAAGCAGAAAGCCATCGTCGCCGTCTCTCACAGCCTGCTGGTCATCATTTATCATCTCTTGCATGACAAGAAACCCTACACCGATCTAGGGGCCGATTACTTTGACAAGCTCGACACCGCACACCTTGAGCGTCACCATGTTCGTCGGCTCGAACAACTCGGCTACACGGTAACGCTCATACCTGCTCAAGTGGCTTGACCAAAGGAGGGCATTTTCGAAGGACAGGCCAATCACC
>DATAYF010000711.1:0-4559 GCA_036272735.1 Ktedonobacteraceae bacterium | reverse complement strand
GCCGACGAGCCTACGGGCAACCTCGACGGTGACACGCGCGACGAGATCATCGCGCTGCTGGAACGGCTCTGGCATGAACATCACTTCACTCTGGTGCTGGTGACCCACGACCCCGTTCTCGCGGGCCACGCCCAGCGTGTGGCAGTCATGAGCGACGGCAAGCTCGCTGTGAGACAAGGGCACGAGGCTGATGGCAAGGCGGAAGGCATCAGGTGATGATGCCCTCCCGCTCCAGACGAGCGTCGAACTCATAGCCTTCCTGACAATGCCGATAGCACTCGCTGTCACCACCCATTTCATTCGTATCTCATGTACCGTTTAACTATAAACTCATGTATTGCGTACAACAAAGGAGAGAACATCATGAGGGCTCAACAAAGCCATTTTTCTTTCGGAAAAATGCGTTTGCTGCTAGGAGTCGCCTTGCTTCTCTGTGTGCTCAGCGCTTGCACCTCCGCCGAGGCCGCAGGAGTAGGCACAGGAGGGCAAAGGCCAACGGCGTGTAGCACACCGACAAATGGAGAGCAGCCCCCTCCCCTCACGCCGACAACACTTACCACCATCGAACAAGCCTACTGGTGCTTGTTTGACCATTACGTGACCGGCAAGACCCTTGATGATCGTATCTTACTGAACGGCGCATCGAGCGGACTTATCCAGGAGCTCCTTCGCAGGGGCATAGATCAGCCATCAGCGATGCTCCCGGCGCTCACCGGCAACCGGCAGAGCGATTGGCAAGCGTTCAGCACGATGTACCGGAAGGTAAGCGCTGCCTTGCCCCAGGATGCCAGCCTCCAGCAGGCTTTAGCGGCAGCGACCTTACAGGGGATGGTGCAGAGCCTGTCCAACGATCATACCCGCTGGGTCAGACAAGCTCCGTTTCCTGCAAACCTCCGCAAACAATTTCCCAATGGGGCAGACTACGGCCTGGGCCTCACGATTTCGGCAGCTTCTGCAACTGGAGCAGCCTTGCCTGAAGCGCAACCTCCACTCTTCTTGATCTCTGTTGATCCCGGTTCGCCTGCTGCGCTCAAAGGATTACGACCCGGTGATATTATTACCGCGGTCAATGGAATCGCTCCCTTCGCGGATGATCAATTCAATCCGGGGCTCATGTCCTGGCTCGATCCGGCGCCTCCCCAGGATTTCCAGACACCTGCTCCGAGCGTCCAGGTGACGCTCACGCGCCCCTCGACGGGACAGCGTTGGACGGTCACCCTCCAATCAGCGCTGTACACTCCTCCACCAATTGTCACTGCGCGTGTGCTCGCCAACTCGATTGCCTATGTCCACATGACTGGTTTCTTGCCAAATGCCGCGACGCTGGTGGAACAGGCCATCCAGGGATTGAAGCTGGGGAAAAGCCTGCGTGGGATCATTCTTGATCTGCGCTCCAACGGTGGAGGCGCTCCCGAGGGGGTCGCGGGGTTACTGGGAGCGTTCGTTCATGGCAAAATCTGGAGTTATGATATCGACCGCGATGGTAAGCGCACGGCTAATCACACGAATGACACCGTCCCCTTGCTCCATCAGCCGCTCGTCGTGCTCACCGACCGCAGATGCGTCTCAGCGTGCGACGCCTTTACCGGCGCGGTACGGGATCTGGGAGTGGGCAAGATCGTCGGAACCCGAACCGGGGGAAAGGTCTCAGGTCCGGCAGGGCTTTATCTGCTCGACGATGGAAGTTCTCTCCTGATTCCCTCGCTGAGCGAAGTGGGAGCAGATGGAGAGACCATTGATGGGATTGGGGTAGCGCCTGATTACAATCTCCCGCTGACAGCAGCGGCTTTATTAGCCGGACACGACCCTGACATCGAGAAGGCGGTCAGCTTGTTGCACTCCTGATCTCACGTTGCGAGAGGCGAAAGAAGAAAAAATGGGTTCCATCAACTATCGGGGCACTGCGCTGGCCCGATAGTTGATGAACCGAAAAAAATGGACAGGATAGACAAACCCTGCTAGAATAGGTGAGGTATGAAGCACAAGGACTCCCTCCGACAATTGGATGCCGGATCTCGAATGGTCTGGCACATGGGGAAAACGGACCTGAAGAGAGCTAGAAGAGATCCGATCCGCCTCTGGAAGGTGCATTTCAAGCTGCCCCGGCGCACTGTGCGCCTGCGCCTTACCCTCCTCTATAGCATGCTCTTCCTTGCACTGGGCGTCGGCCTGCTCGCCATGACATACGCATTGGTGGCGCAGCACATCACTGGTCCGCTCTCTACTGGTTCGCTCTCTATTCCACCAGAACTGCTTCCACAACCGACCTCTCCTCGCTTAGGCACCCCAAGCAGAGCAAGCAGTACCAATCCTATCGCCCAACTGCTCCGTGCTCAGGAAGCAGCCGACCTGCACCAGCTTCTGGTCCAGTCTGGGATCGCCCTTTCCATTATGGCAGTGATTGCCTTCGTGCTCGGCTGGGTCGTCGCCGGGCGCGCACTCCGACCACTGCAGACCATAACAACCACCACCCGACAGATCTCAGAGGAGAACTTGCACGAACGCCTCGCCCTGCCAGGGCCGCCCGACGAGCTCAAGGACCTTGGTGACACTATCGATGGACTCCTCGCACGCCTGGAAGTGGCCTTTGACGCGCAACGGCGCTTTGTTGCCAACGCCGCACATGAGCTGCGAACCCCGCTCACGATGATGCGCACGTCAATCGACGTAGCAGTCGGCAAGCCTGGCCCTGTGCCTCCAGAGGTGACCATCCTGGCAGGCAAACTCCGCGAGGGACTCGACCAATCTGACCGGCTCGTCGAGAGCTTCCTCGCACTCGCCCGCGCGCAACAGGGTACCCTGACTGGCCTCGCCAGCGTGTCCCTGCCTCAGCTCGTTTCCGCCACGCTCGCTGCTCGCAGTGAAGCCATAGCCGCCAGGGACCTCCAGGTGCAGCAGACCCTGGGCGACGCTGGTGTGATCGGGAGCGAGACCTTGCTGACCCGCCTGGTGGAGAATCTCATCGACAACGCCATCCGCTACAACGCGCCTGGCGGCTTCATTGGGGTAGGAACCGCGGGCAACGGTGCTGCCGCCCGTCTGGTGATAGAGAGTGACGGGCCGCTCCTCGACGAGCGCAAGGTCCAGGAACTGGGCCAGCCTTTCCGGCGCCTCGGGGCCGACCGGACGGCTTCGGACCGTGGTGTCGGCCTCGGTCTTTCGATTGTTGCGGCGATCGCCGCCGCCCACGGTGGATCGCTTGATCTGCATGCACGGCCTGAGGGTGGTCTGCAGGTCGTCATCATGCTGCCTCATGCCAGGCGAAGGCGCGAACCAGGAGAGCTGACATGAGAATACTCATCGTTGAAGACGTCCGGCGCCTGGCCGACGATATCGCTGAAGGACTCCGAGACCAGGGTATGGCAGTCGACGTTGCCTACGACGGCCTGGAGGCGATCGCCAGGCTTGATGTCTACGCCTACGACGTTGTCGTCCTCGATCGGGACCTCCCTGGGCTCCATGGCGACATGGTATGCCGCATGATCACCGAGAGTGATAAGCCCGCGATGGTCCTCATGCTAACCGCAGCCGACACTGCGGGAGATCGTGTCGCTGGTCTCAGCCTCGGAGCCGACGACTATCTGGCCAAACCATTCCACTTCCCCGAACTCATCCTCCGAGTCCGTGCCCTTGCCCGACGCAAGCCGAGAGCGCACCCACGTATCCTGCGGGCAGCAGGCGTCGAGCTTGACCCCCTGCGACACACCGTGACGCGTGAGGGGCAGCAGATCGATCTGTCGGTCAAAGAGTTCGCCGTCCTGGAGGCCCTCATGCGAGCGGCACCTGCTGCCCTCAGTGCAGAGGACCTGCTGGAACAAGTGTGGGACGAGAACGCAGACCCGTTCACTAGGACTGTGCAGGTCACCATTGGCCGGCTGCGACGCAAGCTCGGAGAACCTCAAGTGATCGAAACGCTCCCCAGCCTGGGATATCGCGTCGCCGATCGTTGCGTTCAAAGCGATACAGACGCTTCCGTCTGAACCCGTGTCAAGCCTGTCGCGCACGGTGGATCAGGAAGCTGACAACTCGCTCAAGATCGCCTTAGCGTACAGTTTTCAGTTTTCGATACGCTGACCCTTTTTGGCAGATCGGTCCGCCGAAACACTTGAAACTTGGTTTCTTACCCATCCAGAAATAGAAGTGGTAAGCCGCGACCGGGGAGGGAATTACACCGCAGCAGCTAGAAAAGGCGCTCCTCAAGCACAGCAGGTGGCTGACAAATTCCACCTGCTCAAAAACCTTCGAGAAAAGCTCAAAGAGATGATGGCGCGCAAACAAACCTGTTTGCCAGAAGGAGAAGAGGAGACCTCCGATGCCATTCCGCAAAAGGCGTGGGGAAAGCCACAAAACATCTCTACCCCAGACTCCGGCCCTGTGCTGGCTCCTTCGGTCATCCGTTCTCACCTAAGCTGATCTTTGCTTGCTTTCATCACCATACCATCAAAAGAGTAATCATGTAATAACTACATTAATGCATTGAACAAGCATTTAGTTTTTTCGGAGTTACGGTGGAATATTTCGGCGTTTGCGAGGAGCTTTTTGGATACTTTGTGCTCATT
>DATAYF010000710.1:0-7565 GCA_036272735.1 Ktedonobacteraceae bacterium | reverse complement strand
AGGCACGCCCTATCAGAAGCCGAAGCACCCTGTTGGCACCAATACCATCGGGATCGATTTGGGACCTTCGACCATCGCCATCGTCCCACGCACCGGGCAGGCCGCGCTGGAACCGTTGGGGGCGGAGCTTGCTCCTGATGCCCAAGCCATCAGGCAACTGCAACGCCAGATGGAGCGGCAGCGTCGGGCCGCCAATCCGGAGCACTACGACGAAAAAGGGCGCATCAAGCGACGGGGCAAACAACGCCTGCTGTGGAAGCGGAGCCACAACTACGAGCGCACCCACCGGCGCAAGGCAGCACAGGAACGCAAGCTCGTGGCACACCGCAAAAGCCTGCATGGGCACATGGCACATGAAATCGTGTGCATTGGCAACACCATCGTCCTCGAAAAGATCAGCTATAAAGCATGGCAGAAACAGTACGGCAAAAGTGTGGGACTTTGCGCTCCAGGGATGTTTGTTGAGCGATTGAGACGCACCGTTGCAAGGACGGGCGGCACCCTGCTCGAAGTTCCCACACGCACGACGGCACTGAGCCAATTTTGTCATGGCTGTGGCAAGCGGGTGAAGAAGCCGCTCTCTCAGCGCTGGCACCAGTGCTCCTGTGGCGTGGGTCCCGTTCAACGGGACCTGTATTCGGCCTTTCTTGCCACCTATCTTGATGCAGCAGATCCCATTCCCTCGTGTTCCCGGTACACAGTACCCTGGGAAGGTGCGGAGGCGCGCCTGCGGGCGGTACATGAGCGATTGCAACAACGGGCAAATGAAGGGCAGTGCTTGCCCCGAAGCATGGTTATTCCCCGTGCCAGAGTCCGTCCGCCCAAAAGTCTGCGAACCAACACCAGAGCCACTCTTCCTCCTGAGACGAGGAAGGCTGGAAGCGTGGAAGGACCGCTCAGAACCCCCGTTGCTTTAGCACGGGGAGCCTTCAGAGAGAGTTTAACACGTGGACGGATGGCGGCGGGAAGGCCAGAACTGCCGCGCTGCATCCGATTCGCGGGCATGACAAGGTGGCGCGCTTCAGCGTAGGAAGCACGCGCTTCTTGCCAGAGGGGTATTCCATGGAGATGGCTGAGGTCAACGGCCAGCCAGCAGCGATCATCCGTATCGGTGAACGGGCGTTTTCCGTGCTGGCCATCGAAGTGGCACAGGAGCAAATTCAGGCCATTCGCGTCATGGCGAACCCGGAAAAGCTCATGCGAGTCTGAGATGAGAGGCGAGTTCCCGATTTTTAGATGAAATGGCGGATTTATGGTTCATCCCTATTTTTGCGACTTTCCCAATAGAACCATAAAGCTTTTTATACAGTCTTTGCCTGTATACAATATATAAGCATTACACACGCCTTACGCTAATCAAAGGCGGTGGCCTCTTCGACCATATAACCAGCGGCACGTAGCTGGCGCAACACATCCTCGCATTGCGCACGATTGCGGGTTTCCAGCGTGATCGTCTCTTCACGCTCCATGATGGGCAGGCGGTTCGAGATGCGTTGGTAACGCACATCGATCACGTTGACGCGCATGTCTGAGATGATCGAGAGCATACGCATCAGTTCGCCAGGCCGATCCTTCAGGCGCGTGTGAATGACGAAGTAGCGACCAGCCGTCGCCAGGCCGGACTCGATGAAGCGACCCACTAGATTGATATCGATATTGCCACCCGTGAGCGGTACGAGCACTTTCTTGCCTTTGAGCTGAATGGCTCCGCTGAGCAGCGCGGCCAATCCAGCCGCACCCGCTCCCTCGACCACCATCTTGCAGCGCTCCATCAAGAGCAGGACCGCCTTGATAATATCCTCGTCGTTGACCACCACGACATCATCGACCAGGTCTTGAATGAGCGAGAACGTGAGCTTGCCGGGACGTTTGACGGCAATACCATCGGCGATGGTGGCGATGGATGCCAGCGTTTCCGGTGAACCGGCGTCGAGCGAAACTTTGCAGCTTGGCGCGCCCGCTGCCTGCACGCCAATAATGGTAATGTCGGGTTTCAGCGCGCGCGCAGCGATAGCGATACCCGAAATGAGGCCACCGCCGCCGATGGGCACGATGATAGCATCGGCGTCGGGCTGGTCGTTGAGCATTTCCAGGCCCAACGTGCCCTGGCCGGTGATAATATCGGGGTCATCGAAGGCATGGATGAAGGTCGCGCCGGAGGCCTGTTGCAGATCAAGGCAATGCTGGTGCGCGTCGTCGTAGGTCGCGCCGTACAGCACGACCTGCGCTCCATACTCTTGCGTTGCCATCACTTTTGCCAGCGGCGCGTTTTCAGGCATGACGATGGTGCATGGGATGTTGTACTGGGCGGCGGCGATGGCGACGCCTTGCGCGTGGTTGCCAGCGGAGGCAGCGATGACCCCCGCCTTGTATTGATCGGGCGAGAGGCGAGAAATTTTGTAGCTGGCCCCGCGCACTTTGAATGAACCGGCTTTCTGTAGGTGTTCACCCTTCAAATAAATATCGCTTCCGGTCATGTCACGCAGGGTGCGCGAGGGGGTTAGTGGCGTATGATGAATGAGTGGCTTGAGAAATTTATACGCTTGCCAGATATCGGCTATGGTAACAGGAGGCCGAGCCTCCTGTGTAGTCTCTGAATTATCGCTGTTCGATGATGCATGTTCTATTAAACGCATGACGCGTTACGACTCCTTTCTATCTATTACGACCCTCGGCGGGTCGTCCGCTCTCTTTATTCTATCCTACTATACTAACAACCTGGACATAAAAACGTAACATCGGGCTAAGCCGAAAGGCCCACAATATATAAAGGGTTGTTAATGGTTTCCGGAAACCATTAACAACCCTTTATATATTGTGGCGCTCAAGCTAATCGTGGGCGCGGAAAATCTTCACTCGACGATTGGGTTCTTTGCCCCGGCTGCGCGAGATCAGGTTGTAGCGCGTCGCCATCTGGTGTTGCAGACGCCGAACGTACGGGCCCGCGGGCGCGAGCTCCGCCGTGGTCAGCCCCTTATTCAACACCTGGTGAATGGCGTCCTCCGCTTCGAGTAACGCACGTTTGGTCTGATCCGCAGACGTGTTATCGCCCTCCTCTTGATCGTCCATACTCGGAACCAGCTCGGAAACATTGAAGACGCGAGCCAGCGCATGCTGCATCTGTGCGATGGTATTATTTTTGAGGATAATAATCAGCTTGCGATCCTGTTCCGCTTGTTGCAAACGCTCAGGCTGGTGACGATAGTAATTTTTCAGCGTAATCACCGCGTCGGCCTCGGACTCGTGCTTGGTAATCACGACGGGGACGTGCAACTGGCGCGCTGACTCGTCAAGACGGTCACGATTGACGCCAAATGGATAGACACGCAATGTTTTCAGCACCGGCACCTGCACGGTCTCCTCGTCGGTGACCTGGTAGATTCCCTCGGCCAGCGCCGAAGTGCCCGTAATCGCGGGAGCCTGCCGTTTCTCAACCTCGACCGAAGTTGAGCCAGTCGGCCCAAGCGCACGCATTTGCGTAGGGTTCGCCGCAACCGGACTCTGGCTGCGCCCATTGTTGGCACGGTTGTTTTGTCCACTTGAACCCGAACCTGAACCGACGTGGCGCAGTTGGCCCCACGAGCCGCCAGGATTGGCTGGGCGCTCCGTGCGATCAAACATACTGGCCGTAAAGCCCTGAAGCTGCTGGCGTCCACCGTTGCCCCAACCGGGTACATCAATATTGTTGGTCGTCGTGCGGCGCACGGCCACGTGTCCCGACTCTTCGTCGCGTGTGCGTTCCTCGGCGACGAGCGCCTGGCCGCGCAGCATATTATCGACTGTCTCGGACACATCGCGGTGCACAGTAACTTCGTCCCAGCTTTGTTGCTCGACAACCACGTCGAACGTAGGCGGAGACTTGCGCTCCTGAATACTTTTCTGCGTATGGCGACGACGTGCCTCCTCGTCACCCAGAGTCACGGTTTGGATACCGCCGACCAGGTCGGAGAGTGTCGGGTTCACCAGCAGATTACCCAGCGAAGTGCCGTGGGCCGTGGCGACCAGTTGCACGCCGCGTTCCGCGATGGTACGAGCAGCAGCCGCTTCGAGTTCGGTGCCAATCTCATCGATAACAATGACCTGCGGCATATGGTTTTCAACCGCCTCGATCATTACCGCGTGCTGTTCAGCGGTACGCGCCACCTGCATGCGGCGGGCACCACCGATACCGGGATGCGGGATATCGCCATCACCCGCGATTTCATTGGAAGTGTCGACCACAACGACGCGCTTGTTGGCTTCGTCGGCGAGCACACGGGCAATTTCGCGTAGCAAGGTCGTTTTTCCCACACCCGGACGACCAAGAATCAGGATGGATTGGCCCTGTTCGACAATGTCACGGATCAGAGCAATACTGCCAAGCACCGCTCGACCGATACGGCAAGTCAGGCCGACGATACGTCCTTTGCGGTTACGCATAGCACTGATACGGTGCAGTGTGCGCTCGATACCCGCGCGGTTATCATCGCCAAATTCACCAATACGCTCAACCACATATTCCAGGTCCGCATAGGTCACCGGTTCTGTACTAAGGATCACCTCCCTATCTGGGAATCGGCCCTCGGCATTGCGTCCGAGGTCCATTACGATCTCAAGCAGTTCGCTTCGGTTCTCTAGCCGGTTAACTGCAATGTGGATATCTGGCGGGAGAGTAGCCAGCAGAGCCTCCAGATCGTCAGTGATCACATCTTGCATAGGCAGTTTTTTCACCTCGTGATTTTTTGGCGAGAATTGACCGTCCCCAGGCCTTTCAAGCCATAGACCGCTCGTTGCTCTAGCAGGGGGACTGTGCTTTGCCTTGTAGCGAGTGCCGCCACATGTCGCACCAGCAGGACCTTGGTAGATGCCTGCTCGAATCCACTATTGCGTAGAGCGGTGGTAACAAAAGAATCGTACTCGCGCACCAGGCAGTAGATGCGCCGTACGTCGGCCTCCAGGAGCCGTCGTATGCCAAAGCGCAGAAGCGGCTCGGCAAGCTCGGCGTGCTCCGGGTGAACCAGCAAGGAGATGCGATGCGGTGCCGAGCCGTGACCTCGAGTAATGCGCATCCAGGCTCCTAGACGAACGCCCACGTCACATACATAATTCTCGCTGCCGTGTGCAAAAACGGCAGGAGGTGGGTTCAGGGATCCAACATGAATTTTGGCGAATTCTTCACTATCATTGAAAAATTCGGCCATCTGGACTCGTTGTGGAGTGACCGCTCGGTAGAGCTGGTGCAGTCCCCACACGTAGTGGCGCTCCCAACGTTGCAACGAAGGCAAGGATGGTTGTATGGGGAGCTTCGTTGCCTCAGGCTCGTAGATGTAGGTAACTTCACGAGCATAGCGTTGAAAGCTGGTGCGTTGGAACAGATCCAACTCTGGCACCTCGGTTTCAACCTTCGCAAAAATGCGCAGAATACCGTGCGAGGCCGCCATCTCTAAAGCGTAGTCCAATAGCGCTGACAGCACCTCTTCGTTTGATGTGTCCTGGTGCACCATCGAGGCCAGATAAGACATATCCCACGCTATGCGCTTCGGTCGCTCACGCACCTGTGCGAAACCAAGGATGTGCCAACGGTCTTCACAGATCCAGGTGCGCGTCATCGGATTGAGCGGAAGCATATTTCTCAGAATAGGCGAGGGAGGAAGGTAGCTTTCGACCGGCTCTAGCCAGCAGACAAATTTCGCGAACTCTTTCTGCCTGTTGCGAGCACGGCGATCAATGGCGTAGATGATGCCCGGCAAGTCTACATATAATACCGGTCGTATCATCCAATGCTCCTGCGTCGCGTAGGGGTGGTACCTCAGGCATCGTTGACCTTGACCTGTGGAGCGCTCCCTAGCGTTTGACGCTCTCTACTATGCGGAGAAAGTATTGATGAAAACGTGGGTCACCCGCCACCTCTGGATGGAAAGCAGTGCCGAGCAAGGTTCCTTCTCGGATCGCGATGATGCTACCATCATCGAGCGTCGCCAGCACTTCCACTTCAGGACCGACCGTTTCAACAATTGGTCCACGAATGAAAAATGCGTGGAATGGCGCTTCTCCCAGGGCTGGCACCGACAAATCGGTCTCAAAACTTTCCCGCTGACTGCCAAATGCGTTCCGACGGACGCGAATGTTCATGGATGCCAATAAAGGCTGTCCCTGTAACGCGTTGTCCGTCTCCTTCGCCAGTAAGATTAATCCTGCACACGTTCCCCAAACGGGGACGCCCTCCCGAATTTTCTTGAGTAAAATGTCCTGTAGTTCATAGACAACCATCAGCTTTCCAATGGTTGTACTCTCACCACCTGGTATAATTATACCATCTATTTCTGCCAGGTGCTCAGGGAGGCGGACAGCAATGCCGTCCGCTCCAATCGCGTTGAGCATCTGTATATGCGCCGCGAAATCACCTTGTAATGCTAATACGCCGATACGTGGCCTTGGGTTGCGTTGTTGCATACTGCGTTTGCTCCTACCAGCCGCGACGCGCCATCAGGTCTTGCTCCGACAGCACATCCAGGTTGATGCCGACCATCGCTTCACCCAGATCGCGCGAGACTTCCGCCAGGATTGCTGGATCTTGATAGTGCGTGGTCGCCTTGACGATGGCTTTGGCGCGCTTCAAGGGATCGCCTGATTTGAAAATGCCGGAGCCTACGAATATGCCCTCGGCCCCCAGGCGCATCATCAGCGCCGCGTCTGCTGGCGTGGCGACCCCGCCGGCGGAGAAATTCACCACCGGCAGCTTACCTGTCTCGGCGATTTCGCGCACAATGTCGTAAGGGGCACCCAGGTTTTTGGCCTCGCTCATCAGCTCTTCCTCAGGCAGCGCACGCAGGCGACGAATACCATCCATAATCGTACGCATGTGGCGCACGGCCTCGACAACATTGCCCGTACCAGCCTCGCCCTTGGTGCGGATCATGGCCGCACCCTCGCCGATGCGACGCAAGGCTTCGCCAAGGTCACGCGCCCCGCAGACGAAGGGGACGTTGAAGAGGCGCTTATTAACGTGGAAGCTCTCGTCGGCCGGAGTGAGCACCTCCGACTCGTCGATACAATCGACGCCGATAGCCTGCAAAATTTCCGCCTCCACGAAGTGACCAATACGGCACTTGGCCATCACGGGAATGGTCACCGCTTCTTTGATCTGCATAATCAACTCGGGATCACTCATGCGAGCGACGCCGCCGTTCGCGCGAATGTCGGCGGGCACGCGTTCCAGCGCCATCACCGCTGACGCGCCCGATTCCTCGGCGATTTTGGCCTGCTCCGCGTTGACCACGTCACAAATGACGCCGCCTTTGAGCATCTCAGGGAAACTACGTTTGAGTTGTATCGTACCTGTTTGTTTTTGCATACCAATGTTCTCCTGCATAGTCTAGTGGAAGGACAAAATAGAGGGTAGAATGCTGCAATAATTCTTCGAACTTATCGAAAGTTCTGTTTGCTCAAATTTTAGCACACGCAGATGGACACTGCTAGAGCCAATTGCCATTGGTGAGACCAGCCATCTAGATTGATTTGTGGAGACCCATAAACAATGCTTGATGGTTTCCGGAAACCATCAAGCATTGTTTATGGGTCTCCAC
>DATAYF010000709.1:0-2632 GCA_036272735.1 Ktedonobacteraceae bacterium | reverse complement strand
TGTTTTCTTGACCACCGTGCCACAAGCTGAACAATCCTGGCTGGTGAAGTGTGGAGGCACGGCAACCACTGGAATAGCATGCAGCATGGCATAGGACTTCACCCAACGAAGGAACGTGCCCCATGCGGCATCGCTGATACTCTTACTCAAGTGGCGATTGCGCACCATGTTGGCAATCTTCAAGTCTTCAAAGGCAATCGCATCGTGAGATGTGACCAACGCGTTTGCCTGCTTGCGGGCAAAATCTTCGCGCCACCTCTATTTCAAGCGTCTTTAATTTACGTCGCATTACGATGTTACATTTTTTAGAGATGAAACGTATCGGGGATAGAGCAAGAAGCATACGGGCGATGTTATTACAGGAACATTGTAGTCTACACTTCTTGTTGCCCGTGTTACCAGAGTGGAAGTAAGGGAATGCGCAGTGACGGTAGGGATTCCTTTTCTCGAATACGTTGGAAAGGATGGAACGAAAATGGCACAACGCTATACGGCAAGACAAGGTGAAAATCCTGTTGATGAGGGGCAGGCGCCAAGGAACGACGTTGCAAGCCCGTTGCCGCTAGGTCTGGGGCTGTTTGCCCTGGCAACAGCGCTGCTAGGTTGCTACTATGCCGGGTTTGTTATTCGTTACGATCAGCCAAGTGCTCGTTTTGCCCTGGGGGCCATGCTCATCGGGATTAGCATAGCGTTGATCCTGGCGGGCATGTGGGAGTTTCGCAAAAATGCCACGCTCAATGCGACGATTTTCACCTCCTATGGTGGCTTTCTCCTGGCTCTGGGCTTGTTCTATACGCCGAGCCTTGGTGTTTTCGGAACGGTCTCAACATTGGGAGTCATTCCACTGATGCTTGGATTGTTCTTCCTGTGCTGGACCATTTACACTGCCATCCTGACTCTGGGTGCATACAGCGTAAATTCCTCCTTTACAGTCATCCTAGGGCTGCTCTGCCTGGCCTTCCTGGTTTTGACGATTGGGCAGTTGGCGGGGGCGAATGTTGCGCTGCGAATTATTGGTGGCTGGATTGCCATCATCTGTGCCCTGGTTGCCTGGGCGGGGATGGCTATGAGTATCATGGAAAGGACCCATACTCAGGAGAATTTCCACTGGTCACTGGGAGACCAGGAAGAACGTCGTGGACATCGCATACCAGCAACGGATTAATCATAAGGTGAAGTGGCTGCTGAACGGTGCCTGTGTTGGCAACAATACAGCACTGACGAGCGGTGTTATATTGCTGACATAGTGTGGCAATATGGCACCGCTTTTTGGACCGCTCGCTGTAAACTATCTCGTATTTACGGCTTGCGGGAAATACCCAGGCCGCTCACAATGGTGGTGAGGTCGTAGCGTCCCCCCGCTTGCTCGTAGCCGCCAGTGAAGGGATCCTCGGTGAGTAGCATAGGCGTGTCGAGATCGATATAATGGAAACCACCGACTCCGGCGGCAAAATGTGCGGCGGCGCTGGCGGCTAGACGCGATTCGATCATGGCACCGATCATAAGCGGGATGCGTTGCACGTGACACAAAGCGGCAATGTTCAGTGATTCGACAAAGCCCGTCTTCATCAGTTTAATATTGACCACGTTGACTGCCCCCATTTTGAGCAGGCGAGCAACCTCGGCCGCACTGCTTGCGCTTTCGTCGGCGGCGACCGGCACGCTGGTATGTTGGGTTACGTAGTGCAATCCTGCGTAATCATTTTTATGCACCGGTTGTTCCAACAACAACGGGCGAATATCGCGGCCATCCAATGCTTCCAGGCAGAGCAACGCTTGACTTGGCGTATACCCCTGGTTCGCGTCCAGCGTAATGCCTAATCCAGGCGCACCACTACGCACGGCCTCTACCCGGTCAACGTCCGTACGCACATCCTCCCCGACTTTGACCTTCAACGTGCGAATGCCGCGCTCTTTGCTCGCTTTCGCCAGTTCGTAGGCGTGCTCTGGATCGACGAAGGGGATGCTCATATCGGTCTCAACCGAGCTAGCTGCTCCACCAAAGAAGGCGTATAGCGGCATGCCATGTGAGCGCGTCAGGGCATCCAACAGTGCCATTTCAAAGCCCGCGCAGACGGTACTTTGCGCGTAGTAGAGGCTATGGACGAGTCGTGCCAACTCGCGCCAGTGCAGCGCGTCGCGTCCAACCAATAGCTCGACGCAATCCTGCGCCGCTGCCAGCGCGGTGGCTTGCGATTCGCCCGTGCTGGGTGGAAAGGGGGCACACTCGCCATAGCCGACGCTACCGTCTTGCAAAGTGATGGTAATCAGTACATTGCTAGCCGCGCTCACGCCGCCGGTCGCGATGGTGAACGGCTCTAATAGCGGTATGTTCAGCGGCTCAACGGTAATTGTCTGAATAGTCGTGTGTGCCATGATAGGTGGATGTTCCCTTTCCAACAAATTGTGATAGTAGTGAGACGTTATACGTCAATCACCTCCGCTCTGAGAGCGGAGGCTTACATCTGGACTCCACCGCAACTCTGCATACCTTGTGAGGCGCGCAGCTTTGGCTTCTTTGTCCGATGTATCAGGGGCAATTGACAGGTGCCCCGTCGTGCTCCAATCCTGTCGAAGCACGAGCGTTCTCATGACCAGGTTTCTTGCACCAATCAGATCCGCATGCAGCGTG
>DATAYF010000708.1:0-8274 GCA_036272735.1 Ktedonobacteraceae bacterium | reverse complement strand
ATCTGAGCCGGTGATGGCGGCAGAAGCTTGTTTCGGCACGGATGGCACCGCCCTCACTGACGAGAGTCCTGCGGACACCATTGCTCGAAACGTTCCGCCTGAAGCCGGCAGCTTGTTCTTGCATAAGATCGGCAAACGATCTCTCTTGTGCATTCCAGCCTTCCCCGGTCATGCTGATGCTGTGCCTATCAAGCGCTTGCGCGGCAAGGCCTCAACATCCGCCGCCGTGCTCTCGCCAGTCATCTATAACTGGAGGATTAGTCAGGTTTATCCAATGCAACAACATATCATTGAACACAAAAAGCCTGCTGAAAATGCGACAAGCATTCTCAGCAGGCTTTTTGCTTCCTATTTCCAGACGACGCGCTCTAGCAGGTAGTTGCGCACCTCGCTGATGGCGATGCGGATCTGCTCCGTCGTGTCACGGTTGCGGATCGTCACTGTCTGATCGTCCAGCGTCTGGAAGTCGATGGTGACGCAGTAGGGCGTACCAATTTCGTCCTGGCGGCGGTAGCGGCGACCGACATTTTGAATATCGTCGTACTGGCTGACCATGAAGCGACGCAGGTCCTCATGGAGGCCGCGTGCAACCTTCACCAGATCAGGCTTGTTTTTGAACAATGGCAGCACAGCAACTTTCACCGGAGCCAGCCAGGGATGCAGGTGCAGGACGGTACGAATCTCGCTTTCACGGCCCGATGGATCAGGCTGCTCCTCGTAGGCGTCGATCAGCAGGTTCAGGAAGGTGCGATCCACGCCGCCGGAAGTCTCGACAATCCAAGGGATATAGCGCTCTTTGGTTATGGGATCGGTGTAACTGAGGTCCTGGCCGCTATATTCGCTGTGGCGGCGGAGGTCCCAATCCTGACGCCAGTGGATGCCCTCCCATTCCTGCCAACCCAGAATCGTCTGGTATTCGATATCGTAGGCTTGTTTTGCGTAGTGCGCCAGTTCGTCCGCGGCGTGCGCACGGAAACGCAGGCGATCCTTGTGGTTCAAGATGCCCTGGTACCAGTTGAAACGATACTCTTTCCAGTAGTCGAACGCTTCCTGCATCTGGCTGGGATGTACGAAGTATTGCAGGTCCCACTGCTCGAATTCGCGCTGGCGGAACAGGAAGTTGCGCGGTGTCACTTCGTTGCGGAAGGCTTTACCGATCTGGCAGATACCGAATGGAACTTGCACGCGGGAAGACTTCAGCACGTTGTCGTAGTCCAGGTAGATATTCTGGCAAGCCTCGCCGCGCAGGTAGGTCTTCATGCGTTCGCCTTCGATGACGCCCAGGTAGGTCTCCATAAGCAGATTGAAGCGCCGGGGTTCGCCAAGTTCGCCGCCGCAGTTGGGGCATTTGCGCTGCTCCACGTTTTCAGCGGGAATATGGTCGGCCCGGAAGCGTTGTTTGCACTTTTTGCATTCGAGCAGCACGTCTACGAAGTTCTCAACGTGGCCGCTGGCCTCCCACACACGCGGATGCGTGATGATTGCGCCCTCGATACCAACCACGTTGTCGTGGGTCTGAACCATCGACCACCACCAGTAGCGTTTGATGTTGTTACGCAGTTCGACGCCCATTGGTCCGAAGTCGTAGATACCGGCGACGCCACCGTAAATTTCCGAGTTGGGGTAGACAAAACCACGGCGCTTGGATAGCGCGACGATCTTGTCGATGGGGACAAATGCCTCCGCGGTTTGTACCGTGTTCTCGTTATGTTCTGTTTGTGTCATGAGTGGTTTCCTCACCATCATTATTTCAATAAAAAATCCCCAGGCGTGCAATTGCGCCCAGGGACGAATGTGCCGACGTAGGCCTGGAGCCACTACGTCTTACGGCCACACACGCGGTTCCACCCTGTTTCTTCACCCAAATAGTGAAGCCACTCATTCTTGTCAACCAGCTCCGAAGCGCCCTTCGCCCGCAGGTAATTGCCGACCTTACACCGCCTGTCGACTCGCTGTAACCCCTTGCAGTCTACTCTTCTTCATCAATGCCAGTAAAAATCTACATCAGATAGATGTAGTATCATTATGATGCATCTAGTATAACAAAATTAGCCCCAGGATGCAAATTGGCTCCCGAAATGTCCAGAGCCATCGAAAAGTCACACCTTCGGTGCTTTTTAGCAGTATAATGGGTGTTTCTCACGACTACACGTGAGAAACACCCATTATACTGCTAAAAGGAGGCTCGCTTGTGAACCAGTCCTTGCGCAACATCCATTGTTAGATTTTGGCTCCTGAAGTCTGTGTGGCAATGGACGTGTGATTACATGAAGACGAATTGGACGTTGCTGCGGTACATCCAGACTGCGCTGGATCATTCGCGTTATTAGTGTACTGGTCATCGCTGTAGACTATCGAGGCCAGACCTGTGACCGGATTCGCCGCGACCCCAAAATCATCGTACAGATCCCGGTTGCCCGTACGTGAGTACTGCCAGCAGCACACAGTACAGGATGACGCCGATTGCACCCGGCAGCAGGTTCGCGAACGTGGCCCCTTTGATACCTAAGCCGGGGGAGTAGTGGTGATAGCCAGCAGCGAGCAACAATGTCAGCATGAAAATCGGTAGGCGCAAGAAGCCGCTTGCCAGCATTAAACCGTGCACGTAGGCTGTGCGTGAGCCTAATTTTGCCAGCGGCAAATACATCTGCGCACGTGTGGCCCGCTTCGTCATAACGATGGTGCCCAGCACTGCCAGTACGCCCATGGCCGGGCCTGCCGTACCATAAAAATAGGTCGTATCGCCGCCATTACTTACAAAGAAGACCGCGTAGATGATCCAGATGGCGACGATATCGCCGAGAATCCAGCCGCTACGAACGTGGCTCATCAGTGTAAAGCGTGCGATGGTCATTGTCTGGCTGCGCCACAATCGTGTCCACCAATTTTGATTGGTATTGCTTATAGTCACGGGTTCTGCTGTATTCATGCCTGCCCTCCTTGTTGTGGCGCTGAACTGGCGGTCGCGAGTTGTTGCTCCGTGTGCTCGCTGGCCTGCGTTGCCTGCACGTAGACCTCCTCTAGCGTGCGGTTGACAGGATTGAGCGAGACAATGGGCACATGTGCACCTACGAGCCGGGCGAGCACCGTGTCCTGTGCGCTATCCTTCATGCGCAGGATATTGCCCGGTGTTTCGATGACCTGCTCGGCCAGTTGTAAACGTGCCGCAACAGCGCTGGCTGGCTCATTGCCGCCCAGCACGATTTCTACAGTTCCTTGAGCTTGCAGTAGATCAGCCACCGCGCCGCTCAAAATGAATTGCCCATGCCGCAAAATACCAACCGTGTCGCACACGCCCTCAATCTCGGTCAAATAGTGCGAGCAGACCAGCAGTACGGGTCAAGGGGAGTCGTATCGATGCCAGTGACAGGTCTGTGGGGGTTGAGCAAGGCTGCAATCTCCACACCTAGTGCCGCCGACTCGCGTAGCGTTATTTGAGGCTCGGGCAGGGGGATGCGGGGCCAGTCAGAACGCACGGCCTCGCCGTTCTGCTCAACGTAAAGCGGTGAGACGCCGACTGCGAGGGCGTGCAGCCAGATAAGCGTTGCGCTGTCCTTGTTGGAAGCGAGACAGCGCCGTCTCGACGATCTTGGCGGCAGTTGCTGGCTCGCCGATGTGGCCGTCCACCAGAGCGACGTGGTTGGAAGCCGCGACTTCGGTGGATTGGGTCACCTTCCGGGAATTGGCAACGACGTTGAAACCCCGTTCGACAAACCCTTTCACGATTCCCGCGCCGATCTCCTGCGAGGCTCCGGTCACGATGGCTGTCTTCTGTGGGCCGCTCATGGTTGTTTACCTCGATGGGTCGCGGGTTCGATCACTGAACGTCCGCGTCGAAAGGTTGGCAACTCCTAGAAATCCGCCGCCAACTTTTTTGCCTCCTCCTGACCACGCGCGATTGTCTCTTCCCCCTTCTCTTTCCCGCCCCACGTCGTGCCTTCCACCACCAGCGTATGAACCTCCTTGACCCCGATAAACTTCAGCCAGAAATCGATGTATCCTTTCTGATGGTCGAACCGGGAAGCGGGCGTCGGCGAGTCTTCCGCGTAGGTCCCGCCCCGCGCATAGACCACGAAGGCGCGGGGAGTTTTCAGCAAAGGGCCGTACTCGATGCCGTCATAGGTAAAGAGCATGTTCCGCTGACAGGCCAGATCAATCAATTGCTTCAGTTTGTAAGGGTAGGCGAAGTTCCACATGGGCACGCCGAGCACGATGCGGTGCGCTTGCTGGAAGCGTACCGCCAGCTCCTGGATTTTGTCCCAGACGGCGGTCTCGGCCTGGTCCATCGGTTCTTTGTTCACGCCTTTGTACTTCGCCCCGATGGCCTCCTGGTCGAAGTCCGGCAGCATTTCCTCCCAGACATTCAAGGTATCGACCATGACCTCAGGACAAGTCTGACGGTAGGCTTCGAGGAAGGCGCTGGTGACGGCGATAGACGCAGACCTGGATCCGCGCGGAGAGGATTCGATGTTGAGTAGACGCATGACCTTACCTCGAAAATGTGTTGTCACTAGAAAGACTCGATTCTGTAAATTTTGGATTAAACTGGTGGTTTCTTTGTAATTATCCTGCGGATGAGTTGTCTCCTCAGCTGTAGATGTTTAAATTCCGCCAGTTTAAAGGTTCATACGCAACCTCGCTGATTCTAGCTCATCATGAGCTGACGTGAAAAAGGTGTCTTCGCTTCCGGAGTCGATTGGTGCGTGCTCAACCGAAGAGATGATACCCACTATCAGCGAGGTTGCGTATGAGCCGTTTAAAGTTTATATTTACATCCGGGATAATGACAAGAAATTCGGGCCGAATTTTGCGCGAGTGGTAACCACCAGTGACATCAGGGTGCTTCGAACGCCGTATCGAACTCGCGCCGCTCGCTTCCCCCGTCAGACTGAGATCAAAACGACTCTTGCGCCATGCTCCCGCTACACTGCCCTGGTGAACCCAACGTTGTCACCAATGACTGTGCCTGGTCCGATGGGAAGCGGTTCCGGATCGGCGATGTTGAGCTTCTCGAACTCGGTTTTACTCTTCCACACCTTCCTCAGGAAATCCGCGAAAACGTGGATCGTGAGCTGCTCGCTGGGACAGCGACGATACCCGAAACCGAAGGGCGCATAGCCAGCATAGTCACAGACCGGCAGCGGCTTGCCATCGACGATTCCATAAACCGTGCCAAAACCACTATTCTGCAGCGCGGCTTTTCGGCCATCCTTGACGTCGAAGGTCTTTCTGTCGAAGGGGCATTGGGCAAAGCCGATCTGTTGACACCTGGTTTCGTCGATCTGGTGGCTTGTCGGCACGCTGTTGTAGCGATCGGGGTCGAACTTTCCCGGATTCTTCCAATGGCGCGGGTCGAAACTGGTGGCTGAATGCGGGCTGACGATGTAGCCATACCTTTCGTACGGGGGCGTTTCCCGCTCTTCTAGGGCCGATTCGCTGCCGTCGTTCGGCGAAATCGTACGGAACAACTCCATCACGAAGCGCTCAAGCGGTGTGAACGCCGTGCCGTCTGCCTGGTCGAAGTTGCTTTCCATGATCCTGTTGAACCAGTCCCGGGCGTCAGGATCACCTGTGTTTTTGCCCAGTTTCAACATCATATTGTAAATCGTAGTGCCCCACTGACTGATGGCAAAAAAGTTATGGATGCACTCGAACACGACATCCTTGAGCTTGAAAACATCTCCCTCCCCGCTATTCTTGATCCAGTAGTGCGCAAACGTCTTCTCCGGATTGGCTGTTCTCCCGTTGACCAGGTCGATGATTCTTTCCTCAATCCACCCTTTCAAAAAACTGCGGTGCGAGCGCACCGTCATATAGTTCTCATAGACAATCTTCTTTGTCGGGTCCCCATAGGCAAGGACCGTATCGAAACTCTGCCCTATCTGGCGAACGCTTGCCGGGATCGCGTCGCCTTTGACGCCCAGGTGCAGATCCCAGTACAGGTCAAAGTAGCCTTCGAGATACGGGCGCATCAGCGGCTTGCCCGCATTCTTATCGTCCAATAGGTGGTCGAAAAACGTCATGACCTTGTCGGCGTACATCGGGCGATACAAGTCCGGTGTCATGGCAGACATATACATCTTTTTCCGGAGATTATCTGGCCCACGTTTCTCCAAAGCCTGGAGAAACACCGTGACGCCATCCTCTGGACTGGGCTTCCAGCTGTCGCTCAGCAACCCCCAAAGATAAGACGGCAGAGCATTCTCTTTGGTGAATTTTACATCGATCAGAGGAAGCGACAGCCTCTCCCCCTCATACGTACTGACCAGAAAATACGGGACGACCACATGCTCGACGTAAGCTGGATCGAAATCGTTCAGGAATTGTCTGTGCAGGCGAGCAATGGCTCCCCCTACATCTGTGGGATAGCCGCTCGTCAAGGACGGTCGTTTTTCCATGGCAACCTCTTCTCGTTCGAATGGATCGCACTGCTCGTCAGTGGCGGCCCACTTAGGCACTTCCGAACAGCTTGAAGCTACGATTCAACTCCTTCTGGCTGGTGAGCCTTTTCCTTCTCAGACGCCTACTCGCTTGTCAGAAGGCTTAACTTGATGCCTCTGGGCTCCTCTGGGCTCCTTGAGCTGCCGCGACAATGATCTCGAACACCTCTTGAGGATGGGACAAAGGAGATGCATGACTAGAAGCGACCTGACGGGTTGTGGCCCCTATTCTCCTGGCCATGAAGCGCTCTGAGTCAACGTTAATCACGCGATCATTGCCCGAAACTAAGTACCAGGACGGAACCGTTTTCCATGCAGGTGGCCCTGACTTCGCCGTAAAGCATGCTGGCGTGATCGGTTTCTGCACCATCGCCAACGCTCGAGCTTTTGCGACAGCGATATCTTGCACAAAGCCTTGGGAAAAAAAGCTGGATCAACCCAAGTATCTCCTTGACGGTAGGAAGGAACACCGTGCGCTGTGATGGGAGGCGTAGGGAATCGCTGGGCAATGCCCATGACACTCTCCCCTTCCGAAGGCGCCACCGCTGCAATATACACCAGGCTATGAAGGTTCGGGGCACCGGTACCGGCATTGGTCATCACAGCCCCACCATACGAATGCTCTGCCACGATCGTCGGACCGGAGAGTGAGGCGAGTGCTTGACGCGTGACATTCACATCATCTGCTAACGATGAGAGTGGATTTTGAACGGCGAGCACGTTGTAGCCCTGTGCCTGCAGTAACGGAATCACGAGAATCCAACTTGATGCGTCCCCCCACGCTCCGTGGACAAGCAAGACATTGATACCAGCCCCTGATGAATGGCTGAACGTGGCATCTCGATTACTGTCCGCATGGGTAGAAAGAGTGTTCGCACCTAAAAAAAAAGTGGTTGCGGCTGCAGCACCAAGGTGCTTGCAAAAAGTGCGGCGCGTTAAAGGAAAACGAGTATTCAAGGCAGTTTCCTCCGTGACCTTTCTTCAGAACGAACATGTAGCTCGAAAGAAAGTATGAGCAGGGCCTCTGGCCAATGCCCACTATGCCTGTGGAGACTGGGACAGGGGAAGCTTTTTCAGGGAGTGAAGCTTTTTCGTGTTGATGCATCGGGAAGCAAACGCAACAGCTCGCACCAACCATCTCCCGCTCGGATTGATTTGAGTTGACCTGGTCTGGCCAGCCATCTCCTACGAATTTTTTAGCATAAATACACAAAAAAGTCAATAGACTTTATCATTGAGTTAATGAAGTGCTTAAATATATAATCGTTGAGTTTTATATATGATTGAGTTAGCACTTGAAAGCAAGGACACATAAAGCATGGGAGCTCCTCTTAAGAGAGCGCTTGTCGCGGTAACCCTTTCTCGCTTTTGATAGGCCTTCTCGTAAAATGGGAGACTTCCTATTTTTCTGTGCTGCCAATGACGTTTCCCATTCCATTCCGATGGACTAGCTTTTTGAAGCGCAATCTAATCCTATCAACTTGTCAGGACAAGCGGAGTGCCCCGCCAATCCTTTCAGCCGATATTTGTATACCATCCTCTGGCCAAGCATGCTTCCTTGCTCAGCAGTTTTCTTATAGTAGGTACAATAGCTGCATTTTATAAATATGAGAGAAGGGCGTCAATAAAAATGCTGGACACGATACATAAAGGAATAGTAATGGTTTCCGGAAACCATTACTATTCCTTTATGTATCGTCGTGTTATAACGAATTTTCTGCCGCGTCGGTGGTATTCGATGCTGGTGGGAAAGGTGAAACCGATGATTCCCAAAAAACTTATGGCATTTCAGAGCGCTTGAGAGAGTCTAACCACGTCTGAATCGATTTTTTGT
>DATAYF010000707.1:0-18139 GCA_036272735.1 Ktedonobacteraceae bacterium | reverse complement strand
TAGTGGTACCAGCCTGCTGCCCGGCATGAGTGCTAATGTCAAAATTCACGTTCACTAAGCGTGGAATAGTCCCAGGCAGGGTATCCCAACACGTAGATACCCTGCTCGTTTTGATGAATTGATGAAAGGAGCCCACTATGCTATATATAGTAGCGCTTTTTGCGGTCGCGCTTGCGGCCCTGGTGGGCGTAGTTCTACTGATCAGGTCCGAGGACAACGAGCAAAAAAGTGCTACTCAAGCGAAGACGGCGGTGTCCGAGCAATCAGCACCTGTTGCCCAGCAGGTAACGCCTCCACCGGCGGAGAGCGAACAACAGGTGCCCATGGGAGACATACGAACCCCCGCTGGACAGTTTGCGACGCCCCGGATTTATGAGCGCGAGACGCAAGAGATGAATGCCATTCCCACGCCCGAAGCAGCCATCCAGCAGTCGCCAACTCCACTTTCTCCAGGCTCTGAGGAGGAGCGCATGGTACAATTAGCGCTAGTTGGTGGTCAGTTTCGGGTGGTGTTCGATCAACTGAAAATGGTGCAACAGCAGACGGTCGACCAATTGCTCGTCTTGCGCCAGCAATCGAACGCTATGGAGCGACGACTGGGCACGCTCAACGACATTATCGAACGCTTTGAGCACCATAACCAGCCCTCGCGTCCCGACCTGCATGCCATGAACAACCAGCACCAACGCGAGGTATAGTTCTACGCGTGTTCGGCAAATACAAGGATGAATCCATTGTTGTCCAGGATAGCAAACTCTTTTGCTCCATAGGGAGTGATATGCATATTCTGGACAACTCTCACGCGATCCTTAATGTGCTCTAGCACTGCATCAACCGAATTGACATCAATATAAAAGCTAAAGGTTCCGCCAATCTCCTTTCCCTGCAACATGGGAAGTCCCGCTCCTGCGCTCTCCCGCGACTCAATCATTAATTCCACGCCTTCGTTCTTGACCATCGCCCAGGCGTACGGTCTCGCGCCTTCAGGAACGGTAGCGATTACCTGGAAACCAAGTATCTCCTGATAAAAGGCGAGCGTCTCCTGAACGTTCTCTACCACGATTTCGGGAGTAAGCTTTGTCATCTTGGTACTCATGTTTTTGTCCTCATTTCTGTGTTAACTGTACCAAACAGATGTGTGATGAGCGTAAATGCTGATGGGTGTATTTGCTCATCAATCGTGTTTATGGGGATACTGTAACAGGGAGGAGTGACACCAGTATGTCAGTAGCACAGAAGGTGTTGGAACTTTTATCCAATACCGGTGTGTTGTTGGAGCATCGCCGTGGCCTCATCCGCTAAACGTTGGCGCAATGAGACCGGTTCCAGTACTTGTACATGCCTGCCCCAACTCAGTAACCATTGCACAATTTCGTTTTCATGGCGCACCTTGAACGTCATGAGCAAACCATATGGCCCTTCTTCTTCCGCAACCGTATGATATGGCCGCGTCTCCCGTACCCATTGCGCAATTTCGCTGGCAAATATGGCGCGCACAGTGAGGTTACGTGGCTCTTCGTCGGGTTGGTGCTCTTGCATACGAAAATCGGAGGGACGCTGAAACGATGTAGGAAGAAATTCTACATCCGTCATACGGTCGAGGCGAAATGTACGTAAACCCTGACGCAAGTGGCAGTAGGCCACGAGATACCAACCATTCATATATGTCAGCCCATAAGGATTGGCTTCGCGTGTGTTTTCCGCGGGTTGGCCTACTTTAGAGTAACGGGTATGGTAGCAAAAGCGGATCATGATACATTCCAGAATAGTGCGGCGCAAGCGTTGTACAAGTGCATGCTCCGTGGCACTATTGGCCGGGCCAACGAAACAAATGCTTCTTTGTAACGATTGTGTCTCGCTGCGAACATGCTCTGGAAGGACGCTGGCTATTTTACGATAGGCCGCGAGAGCTGCCTCCCGGTAGTGGGTATCAAAGTTCTGGGCCATATAGTCGCTGCCCAGCAGGAGCATAAAAGCCTCTTCGGGCGTAAAACTGAGTGGAGGTAAGAAGTACCCCTGCATGAGCGTATAGCCTTGTCCGGGTACCGCAACCAGAGGTACCCCGGCTTCGCACAAAGCCTGGATATCACGATAAATGGTGCGTTTGCTCGTCTCAAAAGTACATGCCAGGTCTTCGGCGCGCTGTCGTCCTTTGCCCTGTAATTCTAGCACGATTGCTAGCAGGCGATCCGTTTTGTTCATCTATCCCTAATTATCACGCGGAATTATTAGTAAGGTATGATGCTAATTATAACGCAATCTACAGCCGTTGTTCCTTACCACGCACCAACGAGGCAAAGATGCCGACGGCGGCGACGGCGGCACAAACCAGGAATGTGGCCTGGAAGCTGCCACTGAAGGTCTGTTGCAACTGAATCAGTTGGCCGTGAACCTGATGGCTCGATATCAGCAGTCCAGCGGTCGCGCCCCCTAGCCCTGTAAAGACAGCTCCGGCGAGGGCCACACTGAGGCTCTGGCCCATCGTCCGTCCCGTTGCCAGGAAGCCCGCAGCGCTACCCTGAAGATTTTTGGGGGCCGAGCCCATCAGCGCGCTATTGTTCGGTGACTGGAAAGCTCCCTGGCCCACGCTGGTGAAGACCATACGCCACACGATATCAAAGATCGAGCTATGGGCGTTGAGCTGGCTGATCAATACCAGACCGATGCAGGACACAGCAAGCCCTCCGGCCGCCAGCCAACGCGTCCCAAAGCGATCTGCCAGGCTGCCACTAATCGGCGCGACGATTGCCAGGGTGATCGGTACCGGAGTCAACAATATACCCGAAAGTCCGATTGGGAAGCCACGTAGCTCCTCAAAGTAGAACGGCATCATAAAGCTCACGGCAAACAAGGCCAGGAAGCTTAGGAGCACGCTGAGCAGCGCCGAGGAAAACACGCGGTTGCTCAACATCGAGAAAATAATGATTGGGTTGGGCACACGACCCTCGACAAATGGTAAGAGGGCCAGAGCGACGACCGCGACAACGAGCAAGGCAATGATGGGAAAAGAAGTCCAACCGAGTTCCTGCCCGAAGGACATGGCAGCGGTAAGCCCGGCTAATCCCACAGCCAGCAGGACCGCACCGAGCGGATCAAAACGTCCAGGATTGCGCCGCAAACGTTCCTTTAAGATCAGGAGTGTAGCGACCAGCCCGATGATACCGATAGGCAGGTTGACATAGAAGATCCAGCGCCAGGAGGTATATTGCGTAATCACTCCACCTAATATCGGTCCTACACTGACGCCGAGCGCTACCACAATCGCATTGAGGCCAAGCGCCCGCCCGCGTTCACTGTCTGGAAACGCTTTGGTAAGCATGGCCGGGCTAATTGACATCAGCAACGCTCCCCCAATACCCTGTAGCGCACGCGAGGCGATCAGCACACCCAGCCAAGGTGCCAGGCCACAGAGCGCCGAACCACCAGTGAAGATAATCAGCCCCGCCGTCCACACTACCTTACGCCCCACCATATCGGCTAAACGTCCAGCAGTCAGCAACACTCCGGCGGTAGCAACCAGATAGGCAATAATAACCCACTCGACTGCTCCGCTCAGTGGAACGTGAAAATAGATCGCGATGGCTGGTAAGCTAATGTTCACGATGGAAGAGTCGAGCGTTGCCATAAAGACGCCGAAGGCAACGATGGCAAGCACCGCCCATTTTCCCGCCATCTCCTCACCTGCTTGACCTACTTTTGCGTTATTATCGGGCGCAACCGCCGCTAGCGGCAGTGGAGTATCGGCTAGCGCCGGTTGCGGAGCGTTGGCAACTCTCGCTACCGATTGTGGGGTATGAGCAATCGACGCCAGCGACTGCGGCGTATCAGCAAGCTGGTTCATCGCTTGAGATTGTCCATCTTGTGGTTTCACGGGCTTGACTTTTTTTATCATATTGCAGTATCCGCATGCAGAGATAAAGTGCTCACTATAACAGTGTACTCTTACTTATACTTGACGAAGAAGTAGATGGTTAAGGCAAAGCCGATAACCATGACAAACAGGCGTACCCATTTGGGATCAATTTTCCGTGCATAATACGCGCCGCCATATCCGCCGATAATACCTCCAACAATCATTAAAAGCGCCTGCGGCCAACTGACTATGCCCGCGATAATAAAAGTGACGACGGCAACGCCATTGATGCAGGAGGCAAGCACCGTCTTGAGCGCGTTCATCACGTGGATATTTTCCAGGCCCATCAGTGCCAAACTCGCCAGCATGAGGATACCGATGCCCCCGCCAAAGTAGCCGCCATAGGTAGCGATTACCAGTTGTAAGATAGATATACCAAGCAAGGACTTCCAGGTAAGTTCATTTTTTTCTAAGGACTGTTTGCGCAAACGTGCGGTGATGGGTCCACTGAAGGTGAACAGCAGTGTCGCCAGCAACAATAAATAAGGAATGAGGAGGACGAAGGTGGATTGTGGGGTATACAGCAGCAGGAGCGCTCCCAGGATGCCGCCGATCAGACTCGTCCCTATGAGCAAGAGGAGCAGCCCCTTTTGCTGTTTCGCCAACTCGTTTCGGTAGGCCACAGCGCCAGCAATCGAGCCGGGCCAGAGCGCTACCGTGCTAGTCGCATTCGCGGGTATGCCTGGCATATTGGTAAAGAGCAACGCCGGAAAAGTAAAGAAGCTACCGCCGCCAGCGACCGAGTTGAGCGTTCCGCCTAAAACAGCGGTCACGAACAGAAGCAAGATGTTTGGAAAGGTCATGAATAGGTTCCTCTGGTTTTGCAAAAATAGAGTTCTATCTATGAGTATATCATGCTGCTGCCAAAACGGCCCTCCGCAAGGGGGTCGCTACCATACACGATGGGATGGCTTCGCCGTATATGGTAGCGACCCCCTTGCGGAGGGCATCTCCGGCGGTGGTCGTTCGTGCTACACCTCACCGTAGACGACGTTACCGCCCACGATGGTCGCTTGCACGCCGTTCTCGGTGATGTGCTCCTGCGGTGTGGTGTAGATGTTTTCACGCAAGACGACGGCATCCCCTAACTTGCCCACGCTGAGCGAACCCTTGCGCTGCTCTTCACCGCCCGCGTAGGCACCGCCAAGCGTGTAGCCCCACAGCGCGTCAGCGATGGGTAGCGCCTGGTCAGGCAACCAGGATGGACGCGTGTGGCTGGGGTCACTGCGTTGCGTGGCGGCGTAAATGATATCCAGCGGATCGTAGGTTTCGACGGGAGCATCCGAACCCAGGGCGATAGGGATGCCGCTGTCGCGTATAGTGCGATAGGCGTAGGCGTGGCGATGGCGCTTGCCCCAATAGCGCTCGGCGAGGTCACGGTCGGCTACAGCATGGAAAGGTTGGATAGAGGCGACGACCCCCATACGGCGCATACGCTCCAGGTCTTCCGGCGCAATCAATTGTACATGCTCAAGACGATAGCGCAAGTTGGGTTTGCTAGCGGACGTGGGCTGTTCGGCCGCCAGTTGTTGCTGGGCGTATTCGATGGAGTTGAGGGCTACACGAGCGGCACGATCACCAATCGCGTGAATAGCAATATTCAGCCCCAGGGCGGCAGCATCTCTGACGGTCGTCATCATCTCGGCTTCAGGCAGATTGAGCAAACCATAGTTACCAGGGCTACCCTCGAAGCCTTCGAGCATGGCGGCGGTCTGCGAACCCAGGGTGCCATCCGCAAAAATTTTGATGCCATTGATGCGTAACAGATCGTTCTCCGCGTTCTTGACGCCCTGCACGCGCAATTCGGGCAACATCTGACGCGGCAGGATCATCTCGACGCGCAGCTTGAGCGCTCCCTCGTCATACATAGCTTGAAAGATGCGCCGCGTCTCTTCGCCCTCGATATCGTGGATGGTGGTGATGCCGCGCTTGAGCAGATCGGATACGATGCCGCGCAATAACGTATCGTTCATCACAGGATCACGATGCTCAATAACGTCAGTTACCAGTTCGGTTGCGCCCGCCTCCTGCAAGACCCCCGTGGGTTCACCGCTCCCCGTGCGCAGGATCGCGCCCGTGGCGGGATCGGGCGTCTCTGCTGTGATGCCTGCTTTGTGGAGCGCCAGGGAGTTGACCCACAGCACGTGACCATCCTTGCTCCACAGAGCCACCGGATGATCAGGGGCAGCGGCGTCGAGCGAAGCTTTAGAGGGGAATTGCGCACTCGACCACGCGTCTTTGTGCCAATGGCTACCCTGTATCCAGCGCCCCTTAGGAATGTGAGCAGCGCGGGCACGTACCAGGTCGGCGACCTGCTCTTCACTAATGCAGTGGGAGGCGTCGATCTGCTGAGCACGATAGGCCGCCGCGAGCAGGTGAATATGGGCATCGATAAAGCCGGGCACGACAGTGCGGCCGCGTAAATCAACCAGCTCCGGGCGTTGGCCTCCATAACGCCGTACTTCGTCGTTGCTCCCAACGGCCAGGATACGCCCGCTGGCGGTATCAACCGCCATAGCCTGCGCCCTGGGCTGCTGCACGTCCATTGTATACAGATTGCCATTCAGGTAAAGTGCGATACCCATAGAGACTATTGCCTTCCTAAAAAAAAGAGGTGTGAAATCTTACAGTAAACGAGCCAGAAAGCCCTGTCTCTTCAGAGCGGGGATGAATGACTCTTCCTCATCGATAATCATTAGAACATTTGCTATCCTCTTTTGTATGAAATGAAGCCATTACAAAAAAATTCGTCGAAGGACGATGAGGCATGCTACCCACCTCGCGGTCGGTCTGGCTTCAGCCACCACAAGAAACTGTGGTTGGTACCGAGTGCCCCTCGGGAACCTGCACGCTTCGGTTTGCCTAACGCTTCTGGACATAGGACCTCTACCTTTCAGTTGCGAGACCGATGGGCAAGTCTCATGGATGAAGGAAGAATCCCTGCTCTTTTATGGCGGGGAGTGTCACGTTTGTATAAACTGGCCGATGGCCTCGGCCAGTTCTTTGGGCCGCTGAAACTGGATTTCGTGCGTGGTATGCGGCATCCATAGCACCGAGCATGACTGAATCGCCCGCGCCACCTGTTGGGCCATGTAACCCTTGGCAAGCGAGAACTCGTCAGCGTTCTCTAGCCGCTCAGGAAGTTCGCCATCGGGTTGCGGTTCTGCTGCAGCCGGAACCAACAACACCGGACAGCGCAGCTTACTATAGTAGGGAAGAGCGTGGTCCTCCCACAATGCTGCACGAATGAGGCGCTGGTGCGCGTTACTTAAATGCTCTTCCACGCGCCCATCGGGCAAGTCACGAATGTAGGCATTAACAATCTGCTCCACCTCTGTCGACCAGAACGCCGCCATATCCGCCCGTATCGCCTGAATAAATTGCCTCCGCGACTCGTAGACCTTCGCGGCCCCTGTTTCATTGATGAAGCGTTCACGCGTCATATCGGGCCAGTGACGCGGTTCTACGTGCGGGCAATCGACAAGGATGAGGTGGCTCAGCAGCGCAGGATGGCGAGCAGCCAACACCAGGGCGACGCGCGCTCCCCAGCCGTGCCCCACCAGCACAACCTGCCCCAAACCCAACATCGCCATGCCACGAATGACGTCTTCCGCCATTGTGACAAGGTCGTAGCCCACGTCGGGATGTTCGCTCTGTCCATGTCCGCGCAGATCGAAGGCTATGATCGGGTGACGTTGACAAAGTTCGCTGGCAACCAGCCGCCAACTTTCAGCCGTTGCTCCCAGCGCGTGGAGCATGACTATCGGAACGTTATCGCTATCCTCGGTTGCCGCGTTTTGTTCACGAAGAATTTCATGTGGGTCCCACTCAAGATAGTGGAGATGAATGCCTTCAGCATCAATACATGCATCGCGTGGCTCAATCACGAGTATCCTCACTTCTCGTTGTTCAGTCCAGGAAATACTAAGAGGACGATAGAGCAAGCTACGTTAAGACGGACGGTACACGTGGCATTACGTTACATCACACTGCTCATGAATTGCGCACACTCCTATTGTAACCCAAAACGGCATGGCTGTGCCTAGAAGATAGGACAAATTTCGAATAGAACGAGAAAATCGCATGCATTGCCTTTAGGAACCGTTTTATGACTTTCCAAGCAGCACCTTATATCTCGTGTTGCCGCCGACCTCCTCGACACTGGCGAAGCAGGCTTGCATGGTCGGCTCGTACTTCAGGAAACGATTGGCAACCAGGTAGAAGCGCCCATGCGGCTTGAGCACCTGCGCTGCCTGACGGATGAAACGTTCGGCAATTCCGGTTGTCTGGATGCCTCCCTGGTGAAATGGTGGATTAGTGACGACAAGATCGAAACGTTGGTTGAGCACGGCCTGCGCGCCATCGCTGGGCAGCACACGCACGTTGTCCAGGCCACTCCGTACCAGCGCTTGTTGGGCTGCATCGACAGCCGCCAGGCTTACATCGACCATCGTCACCTGCCCCGCGCTGGCTTGCCGGGCGATATGCAGGCCAAGAAATCCGGCTCCGCAACCAATATCCAACGCGTCATCGTCGACCCGAACGCGCAGCGCCTCTAACAAAAGTCGCGTCCCTTCGTCAAGCCGGTTGGCGGCAAAAATACCCGGCTCGTGCAGCACTTCGGCCTGCTGTACTGCATTGTCTGGTGGCTTGCGTGCACCCAGCACACGATGACCTTTGCTGATAACCAGCGTTTCCAGGTTGCTGAAATACTCCTGCATACGCTTGCCCGTAGACATGATGCCGCGATCCTTCGCGCCCACCACGTAAAGACGCCCGCCCGGCTTGAGTGCATACAAAGCTACCTGCAGGCCATACTGCACCCACGCCTTGCCTGGCTGATACAGCAGATCTATCACTGCCACATCTATAGTCGTTGCTGGCTGCTGTAAGGTATAGTTATGATAAGCAACATGGTGCACGCGTGCAGGCGCGATTGCGACGACAGTTTGCGCCATCGCAACATTGTCTTCGGCAAGCGTTATCGACCCGGAGATGCCCTGTTGCGCAATCTGCTCAACGAATGGATTGGCTGCCGAATTGAGAATCAACACCCGATCCTGGGCGTGTATCTGTAGCGTGTCGGCTAATAAGCGAGATGGGAGCATGTGCTATGGCCCTTTACATTGATAGTGCTTTTCTCCATGATATCACGGAAGTAGCGAAAACCGTGCCACTGGCCGGAGTAACGACGAACCCCTCCATTCTACTCGCTGCCCGCGAACGTGGACAAAGGCTCGAACCACAAGACCTGTTGCCAGAACTTTTGCGTTGCCAGGGCGGCATGGTCTTTATGCAGCCAGGCGCAACCGACGAAGAAGGCATGTATGCGCAAGCCCTGTCGTATATCCAGGTCGACGTCGCGCGCGTCATGCCCAAAATTCCCATCACCAACGTCGGTATGCGTGTGGCCCTGCGCCTGCAAGCCCAGGGATACCACTTCGCTATGACCGCCGTAACCTCCGTAGCCCAGGCGTATACCGCAGCGCTTGCCCACGCGGACTTCATTATCCCCTACTACAATCGGCTGGAGCGCTGCGGCATCGACGCCCCCAACCGCGTCGCCAAGATGGCGCAGCTTTTGCGCAACCAGCAACTATCCACGCGTATCATGGCTTCTAGCATTAAAACTTCGGTGGAAGCAGCCTCGGCGCTGATGGCAGGTTCCCACGATCTAACTGTCCCTACACAAGTGCTGCTTGAGATGCTTACCGACGAGTTGACAGAGCAGGCCGTCGAGAAGTTTTCACAGGATTGGCAGAAGATGAAAAGAATGTAATGCTCTTTTTGCCATGTTCTTGTATGTTCTGTGAATTTTTCGTCATGATAAATACATATCAATTCATTGTACTTTCATGAGTTTATGGTATATTTCTTTCATGCGAAAGAGGAATGAACTCTTGAAGCAGAAGATAGATGATGGTAGTGGGTAGGTTGGGGGAATTCGGGATGATAGGGTGGGGCAGGAGATGGGGGAAGATGGGGGAATGTGGCAGGATTGGTTAGATTGGGTTAGGGAACACGGGCGGAATGTGACGGGGAAGATAGAGAGAGCGAAGTTTGGTGGAAGCAACGTAGTAGGGTGGGACGAAGAGGTGCGGGTCACGTGGTAAGGGGGAACCGGGGTTGGTTGCGTGGGAGAGCAGAGAAGAAGATAGATGGCGCTGCTGGGGTGTGCTGCTGGTACGTGGATGGGTGGTTGAAGAAAAATGCAGCCAATAAGGGGAATGCGACTTCGCACCTGGTGATTATCGCGTAGTAACGAGGCGAAACGTGTGTTTTAGGGACAATGGGTGGTAGTGGGCATGGAACGTTTTTGCTCGTGCTGCTAGATGGGGTTGATCGTGTGGAGGGGGGAGTATCTGTGAATAGAAGAGCAGCTTGCAAGATATGTGGCATCTTGCAGGCTGCTCTTCTGCATGAGGAAAACGATCCCTACAGGTCACTTATTATGCTTATTGCAGTGGCACGATCCACTCTTTGAGCCAGCGTTGGGTACGGTGGTCACGCACACGAATGCTGGCTTGCTGCTGATAAATCGTCACCTGGAAGGTGGGGATCACGTCTGGTTCGTCGGCTCGATAGGTGGCACTACGGTAATCTTCGGACATGTGCGCACCTGTGCCTCGGCCCGTATACCAGGGCGACATGAGATTGACGAACGTAGTGCTGTGTGTGCCTAGCTGCTCAACCTTTACCAGTCCTGGCGCTTCCCAGCCCGTATGCGTATGCCCACTAAAGAGGAGTTTGGGGGTATCGTGTCGCGTTAAAATATCGCGCACCTCCTGTGAGTTCTCTGGCGCGAAGAAGTGTTCCAGCGAGTTGTAGTCCCGATGCTGTGCGGGATCGCGATCCAACACGGTGTTGGCAAGAGGACAATGCAAGAAAATGATGGCGGTCTGTGTGGGATGTTTGGCAAGCTCATCGTCGAGGAAGGCCAAGGTTCTGCTGGAAATATAGACGCGTTGAATATTTTCCAGCGTGCTCACGTCGGGATAATCGAGCATAATACCAACGACCTCGCCCGCCTCCCAGCTATAGCGCGCTGGTTTGCGCCATACTTCGTTGAATGTGGCCTCCATGCGCGAAGGGTCTTCACCATTCGGTCCGTGATACTCGTGGTTCCCCAAACCTGGATACAACGGGATATCCCCCAGTTCTTCCGCCAGTCGCGCTTTGGCAAGCTGATAGTTCTCGATGGCACAGGTCTCGACCAGGTCGCCTGGCGAGACGCAAAAGGCTGGCTTGCCTTCCGTTTGCCACAGCGCGTGCAGGTCGTCGAACATAGGCGCGAGCCGTGCGCTGTGCAGCTCGTGCCAGAATGGAAGGGCGCGGTAGTGCAGGTCACCGATGGCCCAAAACATCAGGAGCGCTTGTTGATCAGTCAGTTGTTCCATTGCGAAACCTTTCTGTGTCTTGCATTGCTAGTACTGCTGATCCTATTTTAGCGCACGCGTATTAAGCAGGTGTAAATATCCTTCCGTTATTTTCTTCGTTGGCTAGTCGGCTGAGAGCAGGATGGTGTTTCCATCAGGATCATTGACAGTCGCAAAATACATGCCGATGGAAGCGACAAAGGGAGCATGATGGCTCTGATAGCCCAAACCAGTGAGTTCGGCATACTTTGCATCCACAGCAGTTCGCTCTTTCAGGTAGAACTCAAAGATGATACGAGCGTTGTCCAATTCTTTCACCAGCCCTGGGGCGTTTATAAAGAAGGTCAATTCGTCTTTCATCTTGACCTCGACGCGCCGCCGCCCTTCGCTTTGTTCGGGGATAGCAAGACCGAGCCGCCGATAGAATTCCAGCGACTTATCCATATTCTGAGCAATCAGGCCGAGCATGTAGAGTTCGAGTGCCATAATTTTGTTTCTTTCACTTTTAAATATTGCACCGGAGTTCAATACGTCTTTGTTGTCAATGTCGTGCTTCTAGAATAGCACTTTTTTTCCACAAGCAACCAGCACGTCTGCTAACATCGTCTCCGTAGAAAAACAGCACTCGGCTTCGTCAGCGCAACCGAGTGCTGTTCTGCTATATGTAAGATCAGTGTTCATGGAAGGTCGTGCCATCATTGACAAACAAAAGCTCCTCATTTTGTACGTGTACGATGAGATTTTCGTGCCCATTATCGTCGCGGATCTCGCCGGTAACAGGAGCAAGGTCCGCCCCATTGCCATAGAGTACCGGACCCATATACACGCGCATTTTGGTGGCGTCCCCACCGGGAATTTCCATAATTTCGACATGACCATGTAAATTGAGAAAGATAAAGTGTGTAGGGTTGGCGGCGCTATCACGATGCCCAACTACGGCATCGAGCTGCGACGTGCGCGGTCGCCCGTAGTGCAGATCATCCTGGTAGGTTCGCCACCAGGGCAGAAGAGCGCTAATGCTCATAAACAACAAAACCATCACGACCATGCCAACAAGCATTGGTACGACCGGCCAGCGCCTCGTCGGCGGTAACTCCTGGGTTTGCGGTTCGCGCTGCACGTGTTTGGTGATCGTTGTCGGTACAGATAGGGCCTTATGTGGCCTGGTTGCGTGCGTGGCCGGAACTTTCGCAGTGACGCTCGGCACCTTCTGGCTGCGGCTGGCCCGGCGTTGTATATAATTGTTCGATGCGTCGAGTTCTTCATCAAGGACATCGGAGTGTAGCGGCGGGGTCGTGTGATAGCGCCGCACACTGCTTGGCATGCGTGTCCCGTAGAATTCGTCGCTCTCTTCGACCTCGTGACGAGACGGTTTGACCTGCCTGCTGGTTTGGGCAATATCCATTGAACTGCCCCTCCTTCCAAAAATTAGAACAAATTTTCTTTTCCGCATCATATAACGAATACACCTTCGAGTCAAGACGTTTTGGGACAAAAGTTCCAGTAATTGGCAGAAGATGCCTAAAAACACGTAGTGGGGGTCGTTCTTGCGGAGACGAACGACCGGCGAGGGTGGACCAGCAGCAAAAATAAAAAAGACCTCTACCCTCTTACCCTCTTACCCTCTTCTACCAACTAGCAGAACATGGTACAATAGGCCCATTGTAATGTCACGACCCGAAACTCTGCTTTATTTCGCCCTATTTGTTGAACCCTGCTACACAGCGCAGAAAATAGATTTTTTAGCATGCTAGATATGATTATGACGCTGGCGCAGATATTTCATGCCCAGCAGAAACAACTTTATATCGTAGGTGGCACGGTGCGCGATAATCTGCTGCATCGCGGCCAATCCGCCGACGCGGATTTAGCGACCGACGCCCGTCCAGAGGAGATTAAACGTCTGGTCGCGCCTACGCATCCTCAGGCGATTGTGCTTGTGGGAGAGCGCTTTGGTACGGTGCGCCTGCACTACGAGGGCGGCATTGTCGAGATCACCACGTTTCGTACCGAACACTACAATCCCGATTCGCGTAAGCCCGAAGTTGGCTTTGGAACCAACCTTGAGGATGATCTGCTGCGACGCGACTTCACCATTAACGCGATGGCGCGTGATCCTCTAAACAGTCACATCATCGATCTGTTTTCCGGGCGGCAGGATCTGGAAGCGCACGTGATTCGCGCCGTCGGATCCGAGCCTGATAAGCGCTTCGATGAAGACCCACTACGCTTGCTACGCGCCGTGCGTTTTGCCGCTCAGCTCAACTTTACCATCGAGGCCGAGACACGTAATTCTATCGCACGTCAGGCATCCAAGTTGCAAAAGATCAGTCGTGAACGCATTCGTGACGAGATGAATAAGTTGCTGCTCTCGCCCCATGCCTCCAACGGCCTGAACCTGCTCGTCGAAATGGGCCTGATGGAGTGGATCATCCCAGAAGTACTAGAGTTGCGCGGCGTCAGTCAGCAGCCGGTTCCACGCGCGCTTTCCACCAAGGATGTGTATGTGCACGTGTTGCGCGTTGTGGAACGTTCAGCGCCACGCCTGGTCACACGTTGGGGGGCGCTGCTGCACGATATCGCCAAGCCGCGCACCCGCACCATCGAAGAGGGCAAGGTACACTTTATCGGCCACGAGGACGTGGGATCGTATATGGCACGCGATGTGCTCAAACGGCTGCACTTTGATCGCGAGTTCATTGATAACGTCTCGAAGCTAGTTCGCCTGCATATGCGTGCCAACGCCTACGCCACCGAGTGGACTGATGGAGCCGTGCGCCGTTTAATGCTCGATAGCGACGATGTACTCCCGGATCTCCTGGACCTTTCACAAGCCGACATCACCAGCTATCGAGCCGACAAGGTAGCGCGAGCGGTTGCGCGTGTCTCCGAATTGGAAGTACGCTGCCAGCGTCTCAAAGAGGAAGCCGAGCGTGTGCCGTTAAAAAGTCCGCTCGATGGCAATGAGCTGATGGCAATGTTCGAGCGCGGACCCGGTCCATGGTTGCGCCCCATCAAGGAGTATCTGCTCGGCCTGGTGATCGACGGTGCGCTCTCGCCCGACGATAAAACCGAGGCAATCAAGCTGGCTCGTACCTACCTCGACGAGCATGACGTGTAAGACCTATAAGTTTACAAATCAAATAAGCAAGCAATACTACTCATCTATCCTAGCTGGCAAAAAAAGGATGTGACACTGATGGCTAATGAAAAAACACCGCAGCGGCAAAGCTCGGTGAACAATACTACACCGCGACCCGCAACCACGCCCAGCCCCAGGGGCAAGCGCAGCGGTCGCAAAGATAACAGACCGCGCGTTGGTGGAACTGCCGTGCCTGGGGCCAAATCGACTCTGCCCAAGCAGACGCCAACAAACAATAACCAGCAAGCGCAACAGGAAGCAAACTCGAACCGCCTGATGCGCCGTCGTACGGGCCAGATGGGAACCAACGACGCCGACAGGCGTATGCAAAACGTGCACGAGCAACGCCAGAAGCGTATTGCCCGCCGCAAGCAAAAACTTGAGGAGGCACGCGCGGAGATACGCAAGTCTACGCCAGGCGGGCGAGTGACGCTTGGTCGCAAAAACTTGTATTTCATCATCGGCGCCGTTATCATTGTGCTCATCCTTGTTGCGATTGCTGTCTTGCGCTCAATGCACATGGTTTAGTATGTGTTTTATGCTTCATAACTATAGGTTATGGGTATTCTTACATAGATACCTATTGATGGTTTACTAGACCATCAATAGGTATCTATGTAAGAATACGGAAATCGCGGTAAACTACACTACGTAATCCAAGATGAAAAGCAGGATAATGGAGTTCTATGATCACCGTTCCCGAAGACTTTGCCACCGCTACTGTGATAAGAGAAGGGGACGCTGGCCGCAAGTGGATTGATGCATTACCACGCCTGGTTGAGGCACTTTGCGACCAGTGGAACTTGGTGGTGGATGGCCCGGCAATGCATGGCTATCTCGGCCTGGTCATTCCGGTGCGCCATGGAGACGAGCCTTGTGTGCTCAAAGTATCCTGGATTGACGAGTCTACCACCGACGAGGCGATGGCCCTCTCAGCCTGGGACGGGCGGGGCGCGGTTCGGCTACTCGCGGTGCAGCCCGTACTCGGCGCATTGCTGTTGGAGCGGCTGGATCACCTGCGGTCATTGAGCGGTGTGGAGATTGCAGAGGCTGTAGACATAGCTGGCCGTTTGCTCCGTCGCCTTGCAATACCAGCCCCAGATGGCCTGCGTACAGTGCAGACCGTAGCGGAGGACCTGCGTCAAACCCTGCCAGAGCGCTGGGAACGTTACGGCCGTCCGATGTCACGACATCTGTTGGAGCAAGCTAGAGACCTGGCAACCCAGCTCGGAGCATCCACCGGAAGCCTGTTGGTCAACTACGACCTCCACTATGCCGACGTGCTCGCGAGTGAGCGGGAGCCATGGCTCGTCGTGGATCCGAAGGTCGTGGCCGGGGATCCAGAGTTTGGCGTTGCGCAGTTGCTGTGGCGTCGACTGGAGGACATGGAAGCGCAGGGGGACATAGAGCATTGTTTTCGCGTATTGACTGAGGCGGCCGCATTAGACCCCATTCGCGCATGCTCCTGGACTCTGGTCCGCTGCGTGGATTATTGGTTGTGGGGAGTGAGCATCGGCTTGACCTATGACCCTGCGAGATGCGAGGCCATCATCAACTGGCTCGTCTCACGGAACTAGTCAAAAACCATATGAACAACGGTGTTGGGCATAAATAGAGCCCTCTATTTGTTATCATTTAATATAAGTTAATATAAGTTGCTATTTCACGATACTAGAATGATCCTGCGCACTATCGCATATACTTCGTCACGGCATCTGGTGGTACTCTATATTGGCTTATCTCGACGTTGCTTGTGTTTTTGGAATCACTATGGTAAACTCTTTTATGAAATTATCAGATGTATTTTAAGCACATTCCTCAGCATTTATTTTGGCTTTTACTCCTGTGGTAGAGGCAGGAGTGGAGATATATATTACCTTGTTTCAGTTTTTTGCTGCACATATGGTGTGGTTAGGAGGTTTGTTGTACATTGACAACTGAAAAAGTTCGACTTGTACCCCTGGGTGGACTAGGGGAAGTCGGAAAGAACATGATGGTCGTTGAATACGGCGACGATATCATCATTGTAGATGCCGGGGTCATGTTCCCCGATGAAGAGATGTATGGCGTCGATCTGGTTATCCCCGATACGAGCTATCTCGCCGATAAAAAAAGCCGTATACGTGGTATCCTCATTACCCACGGTCACGAGGATCATGTTGGTGCCCTCCCCTATATCCTGCCGATGCTCGATTTCCCACCCGTTTTCGCCACGCGCCTGACGCATGGCCTGATCAGTGTGAAGCTCAAAGAGCATCGCCTGCTCGATAAAACGACGCTAGAGATTATTGCTCCCGGTGATCGAGTCAACCTGGGCGTATCCTGGGCCGAGTGCTTCCGTGTGAACCATAGTATCCCTGATGCCACTGGTGTGGTAATTCATACGCCTGCGGGCGCGGTGGTGCATACGGGCGACTACAAGTTCGATTACACCCCGGTCGATGGCAAGCCCGCCGATGTTGGCGCCATCGCTCGTATCGGCAACGAGGGAGTCCTGGTGATGATGGGGGATAGCACCCGCGTCGAGTCGCCAGGCTACACGCCTTCCGAGCGCGTCATCAATGACTCGTTCGACCAGATTTTCGCCAATGCGCCCGGTCGCATTTTGTTGGCGACGTTTGCGTCCCTGATCTCGCGCGTGCAGCAGGTGATCGATACCGCTGCGCGCTATGATCGCTACCTGGCGCTGGTCGGTCGCAGCATGATCAACAACGTGCAAATGGCGATTGAGCTCGGCTACCTCAACGTTCCTGCTGGCATGCTCATTCGTGCCGAGGATATCAATAAGTTCAGGCCCGATCAGGTCGCGGTGGTATGCACCGGTAGTCAGGGCGAGCCAACCTCTGCCCTCACGCGTATCGCCAACCAGGATCATCGTTTGATCCGCATTCAGCGCGGCGATACGGTCATCCTTTCGGCAACTCCGGTGCCCGGCAACGAGAAAATGGTGCATCGTACCATCAATAGCCTGTTCCGCCAGGGAGCCGAGGTTTTCTACCAGGGCCTTTCCAATGTGCACGTTTCGGGCCACGGCGCGCGAGAAGAGTTGAAGCTTATGCTCTCGCTGCTACGCCCGCGCCACTTTATCCCTGTGCACGGCGAGTATCGCATGCTGGTCCTGCACGCCAAGTTGGCCTACTCGCTCGGCATACCGGAGGACCACATCCTGGTTGCCGAAGACGGGGATATCATCGATGTGAGCGACGAGGAAGGCATTCGCCTGGTTGAGCATTCGGCCAATGGCAACGTGTTTGTCGATGGCACGAGTGTGGGCGATGTCGGTCAGATTGTTCTGCGTGACCGCAAGGTACTGTCGCAAGATGGTATTTTAATGGTAGTCCTGACTATCGATAAAGAGTCGGGGCAACCTGTGGCCGGTCCTGACCTTGTCTCGCGCGGTTTCGTCTATATGCGTGACGCCGAGGAACTACTCGCGGACGCACGCGAACAGGTATTGGATGCCCTGGTTGGTCTCAACCACCATCATAGCTCCGATTGGTCCTTCGTCAAAGACAAAATCAAACACACGGTGAGTGATTTCCTCTACCAGAAAACACGTCGTCGTCCTATGGTGCTTCCCGTGGTCATGGAAGTATAGTTTATAACAAAAAGTGGCTGGATGCGCTTGTAGAGCGCATCCAGCCACTTTTTGTTATAAACTATACTTCCATGACCACCGGAAGCACCATAGGACGACGACGTGTTTTC
>DATAYF010000706.1:0-4276 GCA_036272735.1 Ktedonobacteraceae bacterium | reverse complement strand
CCATGCGATTGTCGTGCCACAGTACATCCTGTTCAAAAGTATCGGCTGGATCAACACGTTCCTGCCCTTAATTGTGCCGAAGTTCCTGGCGACCGACGCTTTCTTTATCTTCTTGATCATGCAGTTCATCCGCTCGCTGCCGCGTGACCTGGATGAATCGGCCAAACTGGATGGTTGTGGTCCATTTCAACTGTTCTGGCGCATCATTATTCCGCTGACGACGCCCGCTCTGGCGACAACAGCGATTTTTACCTTCATCTGGACATGGGGCGATTTCTTCACCCAATTGATCTTCTTGAACAATTTGAAGTTGTACACGTTGCCGGTGGCCCTGAACTCGTTTCTGGATAGTACCGGTGTGTCGCACTATGGTGAACTTTTTGCGATGGCATTCCTCTCGCTCATTCCCATCTTTGGCTTCTTCCTGCTCTTCCAACGCCTCTTAACCGAGGGTATCAGTACTTCTGGTTTGAAAGGTTGATCAGGAGCAATACATAGAAGAACGTGTATGGGCCGGCGGTCTATACACGTTCTTCTATGTATTGCTCCTGATTTATCCCCACCAGAAGGAGATGGCGATAATGGCATACAAGCCGATCAATGTTAGCCCCTCCAGCCAGGTCGAGATGCCATCGTAGATGATGAGCGGAATCAGCAGGGCCGCGAGTATCAGGGCCACCACGAGCAGGGGTGCAAAAACCAGGGTCAGGTGCGCTCCACCGAGAAACAGGCTGAGCAGGACGAGTACGGGTGTCAGTCCGAGCGAGATTTGTAGGGAACTGTTGAGGATAATGCTGACCGCATAATTCATGCGATTGCGCATCGCGAACTGGATGCCGACGAAATGTTCGACCGCATTTCCGGCAATCGCGACGATGACCAGCCCGGTAAACGCTTGCGAAAGGTGAAGGACGGTAATGGCTGGTTCGAGCGTGGCCACAAACCAGTTCGAGACCAGTGCCGCGCCCAGGCTTGCGGTGGCCAACAGCACAATGGTCAACCAGAGCGGCCAGCGCGGTCCTTCATCGGCTGGTTCCAGGCCTGGTCTTTTCGCGCCCTCTTTCTCAGATGAGCCATTGGAAGCATCTTCTACATTGAGGTCATCTTTCAAGGAAAAGGGAATGCTGGCGATAAAAATGATCAGCAGCACGATAGCAGTGGTGATGCCAAAGGATTCTTCATGCGCTGCTGCGGGTGTATGCAACGTGTGAACGACCGTCGGAATCACCAGGCCAGCGACGGAGAGCAGAATGAGCGTGGAGATCATCCCGGCGGTTTTAGCACTGAATTGTTGTTTCCCGTGGCGTATGCCTCCCAGGAAAAAGGCCAGGCCCAGCACCAGCAGGCTATTGCTGAGGATTGAGCCGACGAGGGCGGATTGGACGATGGAGACGAGTCCTGCGCGTAGCGAGAAGATGCCCACAAACAGTTCTGGTATATTTCCGAGACCAGCTTGCAGCACTCCGGCCACTCCGGCTCCGAAACGACTGCCTAGTTGATCGGTAGCCTCGCCGATCAACGCGGCCAGCAGAGCTAGCGCACAGCCCGAAATAGCAAAGGTGATGACCGCGTTGCCATGAGTTATGGTCAGCACCGCGGAGCCGAGGGTAAGGATTAGTGACCCGATAATAATGAACCATACTTTGCGTGATAAAAGCATACGTTGTTGTTTTTGCTTCACTCAGTGACTCTCCAATGTTTTCTTTATGGTCGCTTTTTGTTTCCACCTGCAACTATAACGTTGCAGGTGGCTATAACCGATGAAAAATGTAGAGCTAATAGGAATGATCATACTCTTTCATTAGGGCATGGTCGCGATAGTGCTTGCATCTGCGTTTCTATCGTGTGTAATAGCTCTTCGTTATTTGGGCAATTCTGGCGATAGATGGACGCACCAAGACGCAGCGTTACCCGCCACTTTTTCTGTTCGGCCTGATAGGTGAAACCAGCAGGAATAATAGCGACCCGTGTTTTTTTGTCGCGTTCAGCCATCTCGACAAGACGGATAAACCCTGGTTTAAAGGGCAAAAAGGGCGTTTGCGCCGTCTTGGGTGTAAATGCCGGATCGATATTGGGATACGCCTCGGGAAAAATGACGAGGACCTTGTTGCGGCGCAAGAGCCGTACGGACTGGGTGGCGGCGCGCAAGAAATAGCGTTTGATTTCGCTACGAGCATAGGCGCTATGGTGCTGTGTGTGCCGGGTGGTCGTGTCTTCTACTAGCCTTTCCTCGCGCAGCGTGATCGGCCAGATCGCCAGCGAGCAAATCGTTTCCATAAGGCGGCGTGTGCGGCGTGTTTGCACCCAATCGAGCGCCACAAAAATATGCACGCGTCGTGGCAACCTGCTGATGAAGATACAGCCATCGTACAGGTGATGAAAGTGGTGGGCTGCAATCAACACCGGTCCTGTGCGCGGCAGATGTTCCGCACCCTCGATGCGCACATGTAGATGTAAAGCTACGGCGACGAGGCACATCGCGTGGAGTACGGAACGAGCAAAGGAGTGAATAAGCGTATCGATAGGCGTGAGCAGCTGTTTCATGCTGATCAATTACTTACCTCCTTGCCGTACGATGACGCGGCCACGCCAGACGTGCCTGCGCTGTAGCACCATCCTGGCTAGCTGTAAGGTGACGGGCAGATCACACAAGGGAGAAAGCCAGTAGGACCAGGGTTTTTGCTTGTAGGCATGCGACGTGCCGAATAGTACCCCGATGCGGATGGCCGCGAGTATGCCGTTCACGACGACAAGCAGGCCACGTTTGCGCCTGATGAGCAGGAAGAGGAGGCAGGGAAGCGGTAGGGCCTGCACGAGCGCGACTTCGAGCCAGCCAAGGGCCGTGTAGGGGCCTGATAGATAGTCGTGCATAGGTAGTGAACGCGACCAGTTATGCCACAGTTCGCGCCAGTCGCTGTACATTTTTACGGTTATTAAGTCGTCTGCTTCGAAGAAACCAACGGGATACCCGGCCCGCGTCAGCAGGCGAGCAATGGTTACATCCTCACAAATAGAGGAACGTGTGTTGATAAAGCCGCCGCACGCATCGAGCACGCTGCGGCGCAAGAGAAAGCACTGCCCGTTTGCCTGAACCTCGTGCATATTGCGCGCGGCCTTGCCCGGCATGCCGAAGCGGTAGACCAGCGTGGTGAGGAAGGATGGATGGAGCAAGCCTTCTCCTACGCTGGCGATTTCTTGCCGCGTCGCCACGCTCAAGGCCGAAAGGTGTTGCTGATTGGCGCGTCCGAGCAGGGCCGGTGTAAGCTGGCGTGCAGGCTGTACGTCGGCGTCGAGCGTTAAAATCCAATCTACGGGTGTCTGTACGGCCGGCAACCCGGTCTGTAGTCCCCAGGCTTTGCCGTTCCACTCGGCTGGCACCGGGCTGGCATCGACGAGGCGCACGCGTGGATCGCGTTGGCTATATACTGCAACGAGATCTTGAGTGCCGTCGGTCGATCCGCCATCGACGAGCAGGATCTCGTGTACCGCTGTCCCCTGCAGGATCAAACCTTCTAGGCAAGGCGTGAGCCGTTGATATTCGTTGAGGACCGGCACGATAATGGCGACCCGTGCTTCACCAGCCATGCGCTCGTCGTCCTGCTGGATGCGTGCTCCTCCAGCACTGCGCACCATGCGCCAGAGGACGCGTATTGCAAATAATAGCTGTGCTATGGCAATACATTGTCGTAGGAAACGTGATATCTTCAAGTGGGTGTCTCCGTTAGGTGGGCTTTCATGTTCTTCTCGCCATGATTCTCTCTTATCATATAGGTTGTGCGCAACCTGGGGCAAAGATAAGGAATAATCGCCATGGACCTTTCTTTGAACGACCTGGCTCTCTATCTGAACGCGTATTTACAGCGGTGTGCTGAAAGGTTGGCCCCTAACAGCGTCCATTTACTGTTCTCAAGCTATGTCTACTTGGCTCGATACTTCAGCACACCGCTGTAGCGCTAGTTTGTTGACTCGGGAAATCGCGTCGATTTCGGGCGCATATGCTGAGCAATTTGAGCTCAGATGATCACCATTCGATGGGTTTCAAACGAGGCAAAATCCCGAGTCGACAAACTACCGGTAGACAGTGCGCGCTTGCCACACGATCAAAACGGTGTGTATCGTGCTTTGTCGCGCCCGGTCAGGCGTCTTGGCCTGGCGTTAAGCGCCGTGGGTGGGGATCGACGCGTGGGTGGGGATCGACGCGTGGGTGCGCTAGGAACGCCTTGACGCGTTGTTTCTGCATCGTCCCTGGAGGTTGGATCTGCACCGTTTGCCTACG
>DATAYF010000705.1:0-4776 GCA_036272735.1 Ktedonobacteraceae bacterium | reverse complement strand
GCGCTCCTCACGGTCCTGTCCTCTCCCGTTCGAGTTGGTCGGCTTGCAATGCTCTCGGTCTCCGACAAGAGCCTCTCGCAAGATGAGGAAGCGTTGGAACGACGGGAGCACCCCTCGGCTTTTCGCCGCAGGGAGTCTCAGATCAAGCATTGGGAACTGCACGTCCGTTACGCTTGAACAGATCGCGCCAATTGTTCTCTTGCAGGTCAACGTTAAATTTCTTAGCCGCCTGTTGTATACGCTTCCAGGCTTCGTCGCGCTCTTTATTCGTAACATCCTCGACCTGATCAAAGCGAGCAGCCGCTTGTTGCACGTGGCGTGCATCAACCAGTGGCTCTTTGCGCTTTTCAGGAAAGGCAAAATCACCTGCAGGCAGTTGATCTCGATTTTTAGAAGAAAGGTCTGGCATAGTTTATACACCTCCGTTCATTATAATCGTTATAATCGTTCCACGTGTCTAGCTTGTACTTATTAAGCATGGCAACAGCTAGCACAACCCATAAGGAGGTTACGAACAAGCGCGGCCGAGCGATACAATCAAACCTCTTTATCACTCATGGCACTCCGCACAACCAGCTCCCGCCAAAAGCCTTCGAGGAGGGGACAGGCGGCGAGGGCTTTGGCTGTCTCCACGTCCTTGTTGCGGGAATGCCCAAAGTCGTTGGTCAGTGCGATGGTCCATTGGGGATAAGGACGCTCGACGAGCGTGATGGACGTATCCGGCTCAATCATGCCCTCGCGTACCACGCGGCAATACCAGCCGGTACGACCAGTTTTCGCGACCCGCGCGGTGAGTCCCCTGATATTCCAGCGGCGCTGGATTTTCTGGCAGGGATAGCGTGGTCCCGTGACCTGAATGTGTGCTTCGCCGATGGCATAAATATCACCAATGCAGGCCGTCTCTTCGCTTAGCTCACCTACGGTAAAGTTCTCGCCAAAGCCACCCGGCCCCATCTCCGGTCGCCCAAGTTCCGCTTGCCATAGCGGGTAATGCGCGGCGGCATACAAGAGCACCGCCTGGCTGAGCGTGCCATGATGCTTCGTATCGGCCTGCGTGTTCCCTTCGAGGTGCGTCGTGTAAAGCCAGCGAGGCTGTTCGCTCGGCGTGCGAAAAAATGACGTTTCCCAGGACCTCTGTGAACCCTTCGTCTTGCTCTCAATGTCGTATTGCTGTGGTGTCCCTACCTGTACGGATTGCAGTACTCCCGCTTGCATCATTGCTTCCCCTTTATCGTTGATTGATGTGCTTTATGTCTAAATGTATAGATTATACAGACCTATAGCTTGACGATAATACTTTCCGCCAGTTCAGCCCCTAACATTTGCTCAGCCCGCACCGGCTCTTCGCCCACGCGAATACGCAAGGGACCACCGAAGGGCGCGCGTTCGAGCAACTCAAGACGGGCGCTGGGATATAATCCTAACTGGCCCAGATAACGCAATTTCTCGGAATCCTGGTCGTTGACACGCATGACGTGCGCGACCTGTCCTGGTTGCAGTTCTAATAGGGACATACCCTCCTGAAAAGGTAACACACCTTCTTTGCTAGGGATAGGGTCCCCATGTGGGTCAGCCGTGGGATAGCCCAGCAAGGCATCGAGCCTGGCTTCGAATTCTTCGGAGATGACATGCTCCAATTTATCGGCTTCGGCATGAACCTGGTCCCAGCTATAGTTGAGTTCACGCGCCAGGTATAGTTCAAGTAGGCGGTGATGGCGAATGACCTCCATCGCCTTACGCACCCCCAACTCGGTCAAACGTACGCCGCGATACGGCATGTGTTCGGCCCAACCAGCCGTTGCAAAATCCTTGAACAACGTGGTTACGGTCGCATCGCTTACCCCCAGACGTTCGCTCACCGCCGAAGTCGTCACCTTATAGCCGCGCTCTTGCATAGCATAGATGACTTTCAAGCAGTCACTGATACGCGGCGATAGCTCTTGAATTGGTCCATCCATCAACCTTTTTCCTTGACTCGAAATCTCGCACAGCACCCAAGTCGGTATATCACATTATCTTAACCACATGCAAGCAAACGTGCATGGGTTTCCACATAGATAGAGACGGGCAGCAACATACAGCTAATCGCCGAGCACAACGAATACGAACGCTACTAGCCGTTCTCGGTTGGTAGGACACGTTCCACGGCCCGCATATATCTGTCGGCGGACCTGCGCACGGCGTCGTATGCGTCCTCATGCACAATCGTCTCAAACCATGCCCCATAGATGCGGTCAAAACGGTAGGCGCTGACGATATCCCATATGTGCTGCACTTCGGTAGCGGGTAGCGGAATCAGGTTGGGATAGCTATACATAAAACTGACCCAACGACGATCAGCGACAACCGCAACGATATCGCCTGTGAGCAACGCGCCTTTCCCATCCGCGCCTTGCGGCCAGTGCAGCACGGTTCCACCTGCAAAGTGCCCACCCAGGCGCAGCAAGGTCGGGCCACCGGGCAGTTGCTGGGTTGTGCCGGACCAGAACGTGATACGCTCGTCTGGTCGCATCACCCATTGCTTATCGGCCTCGTGCAAATAGATGCGTGCATTGAATTCCCTGGCCCATTCGACCATGCAGGAGTAATAATGGGGATGAGAGATGGCGATGGCGGAAATGCCGCCAAGCTTGCGTACTGCTTCGATTGTCGCACCATCGAGGTACGAGATACAATCCCATAGCACATTGCCCTGCTCACTCTGCACCAGCAAAGCACGCTGCCCAATGGCAAACTCTGACGCCGTGCCGATACCCACGAGACCTGGCTCCTGGTCTTTCAGCACATTGCGAAACCCCTGCGCGCGCATCGCCGCGAGCGTTGTCCATTGCTGCCCATTGTGACCGACATACTGGCGTTGATCGAGGCAGATTGGGCACTCTCGTGGTGGCTGTTCGCTCGCCGCGAACTGTGTCCCGCACGTCACACAAATATATTGCTCCATGATGCTTACGGCCTTTCCGCTGTATGGTCATCTATTCTTTATCTCATGAACAAGCCTGATAGTTCCTTATAGTTTCTTCAGGCTTATGACATCTCCAAACGTCTGAGTTTGTAACGTTGATAGCAGGTATATGGTTGATATAAAGAGCTTAATCGGTCATGCGATCTGTTTGAGGATGTTGCGATAATCTGGCCTCTAGCCTGGCTTTTACCTGCGGCCACTCGCTCTCTATAATGCTATAGTACACCGTGTGGCGATAGTACCCATCAGGCATAATGATATGGTTGCGCAGCGTGCCTTCTTTGATCGCTCCTAGCCGCTCGATAGCCTGCTGTGAACGCAGGTTACGACTATCGGTCTTCAACTGCACGCGAATAGCGCCCAGCGTCTCGAAAGCGTAGCCCAGGAGCAAGTATTTGCACTCGGTATTGATGCTGGTACGCCGTGCGGTCGCGCCCAACCAGGTCCAGCCGATCTCTAAACCTCGATGTTGCGGCACAATATCCAGGTAGCGCGTCGAACCAACCACTCGATCATCCTCAAGCCGGACTATCGCAAACGGAAGCTCGCGACCAGCCTGTTGGGCAGCCAGCGTCTGTTGTATCGACGCCTCCATAGCGGCCAGAGAACTGTCGGGTCGGGCTGGCATATACGCCCAGATGTCCTGATCCTGCGCAACCTCGAACAGAGCCGAGGCATGCTGCATACGTAGCGGCACCAAACGGACCGTGCGACCAGATAAAACGACGGGTGCGATCTGCTGCATAGTGAAAAAAATCCTTCCATGTATGTTTGCTTACCAGCATAACGAAAAGAGCAGCAAAGGGCAATAGCCACTTTCGGCGAACGGTTGTTTCAAAGTAACGAAGGTATGCGTCACTTTAGCGCTGTATTTGCATCTCAGCGCTAAACTAAGGACGTATTCGCACGTCCCAGAAAGGTGGCTGGTGAGCGATGTTGAGAAAGGAGAAATCCTGTTTTCCCTTTTCAGCGCGATCCGATCTCTCCCATCTCAAAAGAAAGAGCAAAAAGCATGTCTAATTCAGAACAGCAAGTGCCTGCTGATCACGTGGTCGTCGAGACAACACGGCCATTTGAGCGTGTCATCGAAGCATTCGAGACGCAAATCGGTCTCAAGGGATATGAGGGATATCAGCGTGTCCTAGCATCAAGTCACACGTCAGAAGATTTCATTCAGGGCATCGAACAGCTTGTGGGATCAAGTGGATTCATGGAGTTTTTTACCATTGATCATGGCGCGTGGTTTTCTTTTATACCCCATGTTCATCCATTCAAGGCAAGACTCTATATTATTGGGAATCCATTGATTGCCCAGCACTTTTTGAAGTACTCCGCTGAGGCAGGACTCTATGTGCCGATTCGGATGCAGGTATATGAAAATGCACGGGGAAACACCTGCATCAGTTATGACCGGCCATCCTCATTGCTGCAAGTATGCGCGGCGACGGATGAAGAGTTTGTACAGGCCGCAGCGGACCTGGATCAAAAAGCTATGCACCTCGTCCAGAAAGCCACCGCTTAGACTGGATAGCCATGAGGCTACCGGTTTCCACAGCGTATCCAGAAACGGTGCTTTCACACTAAAATTGATAATATCATGATGCAACATATAAAGGGACGTTAATGGTTTCCGGAAACCATTAACGTCCCTTTATGTATCACCCTTTATTGCTCGTCTTTTGGAACATGCTTGCCCACGGGTTGCGCAACGAGGTTACAGAAATCCGAGCGCGAAAGCCCCCGCGTTTCAACCGGGGATGCAGCGCTGTGCCTTTTGTGAGAGGAGGGGAGGTCCTGGACGGCTTGACAGC
>DATAYF010000704.1:0-6357 GCA_036272735.1 Ktedonobacteraceae bacterium | reverse complement strand
GGTGCAGCACAAAACGCAGGCCAGTATCGTTGCGCTTGTTCTCGATGCTTGAGAGTCCCCGTCCTCGGCTCTTGAAGCGGACGCGTTTGGCCTGCCCGAGACAGACACGATTGAGGGCATGATAGGCATGACTTGCCAGTGTCTGGGCCAGGACCGCATCCAGATGGTCGGCCAGCCAGCAGACGCGCGCCGTTCTGGCGTAGGTATGCAGCGCATACTCCGAGAAGCCTGACTTCTGACGCAAGGCCGAAAAGGCGGCGTGTCGTTCCCGCTGCTGCGTGCGAGGGATGGCGCGGGCAACGGCCCAGGCGGGATCGGTTCGCATCTGTCGCAAACGCTTTTGCCCTTCGGACAGCACAGCATTATAGAACTGGCGGCCCACTTCCAGATGGGCACGCAGGCGCCTGGCCTGTCCTGCCTCGACCACGAGGGGCAGTTCAAGCAGGAACGTAGGCGTACGCCTGGTCGGCGTTTCGGACGTGGGCGTGGCTGGTTGCTTCCTGGTCTGCTGGCTTGCCATCCCTCTGCTTCTCTCTCATAAATAAAGAACCTCTGTTCTTATTTTAACAGGTTCTGTCGTCTTTGGCAAGTGTTTCGCTCTTTTTCTGGTATGGGAGCGGCTCCTCTCACCTCAAGAAGGAACAGCGCTTCATCCCCCGCTTGCAAAGACGGGGGCTTTCGCGCTCGGCGTTCTGTAAATCCGGCTCAGGGTCAAGCTGCTTCCATCGTTTCACCAAAACATCCTCGACATGAGGAGGAATGACGTTCTCAGCAGGCTCAAACGTGAGGTCCCAGACCTGCCCTACATCAAATTTAGTACGAGCAGTTGGATATGATCCGTTAGATTGCAATAGACGGATATGCTAGTTTTCCTCAGTCAAACCATGCACACAGGCAGAGCCGCCATAACGCGTTTTCGCCACTATCCAGACTTTCATTAGGCAACCTTCCTCAAAATACATTAACGTTGAAAATAGAATTTAAATTATCAGATATTAATAGACACCGTAATATTTATATAGCATAACCTGCTCTTGCATTCTTGCATCTGCCATGTTTGCAAAAACAGACCATTTTAGTTTATACGATCTATCCTCAATTCACAATTTTCCAGGGCACTCTAAAAAATTGCGTTATGTTTTGGGGCATCCACGCGACAAGTGAACAAGGTTATGATACTCTTCAATAGTAAAGCGAGGATGTATGCAAGAAAAAAGTATCGCTGTCGTGAATGGCATCATTGATCCGCAGGCACGCGCACGCATTGTTCGCCTGTGTGCCACCATCACGGGTCATGCCGAGGTCGCGGAAGACCTGGCGCAGGAGACGCTGCTCGAAGCCTGGAAACATCTGCACAATTTGCAAGATCCTGCAAAACAGAGCCAATGGCTCACGGGCATAGCACGTAACGTCTGCCTGCGCTGGGCACGCCAGCAGGGAAAAGACCTGGCCCACCACGCATCACTCACTAACGACGACACGCAAGACGAGCTGACCTTAGAGGATACCCTGGCCGATAGCTTCGATCTAGAAGTGGAATTAGAGCGCCAGGAACTCGTAGAACTATTAGATCGAGCCATGTCGCTGCTGCCAGAGGATACACGAGCAGCCCTGGTCAAACGCTACGTCGATGAGTCCTCGCTGGCCGAGATTGCGGCCCAGCTAGGCACCAACACCAGCGCGGCAGCCATGCGCATCCAACGCGGCAAGCTGGCGCTGCGTCGTGTTTTGACGAAACGTATGCAGCACGAAATAGCGGAGTACGGCATTAGCGGCGAGCAGCTCTGGGAAGAGACGCGCCTATGGTGCACCGTCTGTGGTCGCCATCGCCTGCTCGGCCAGATCACGCCGGAGCAGGGAAGCTTTACGCTGCGCTGCCCCCATTGTTGTACAGATGCAAGCATGGTATACAGCCGGTTTGGGCATCTACAGACATTAGAAGGTATCAAGAGCTACAAAGTTGCACTGACGAGAGCCGCTATCTGGTCAGAACATTTTCACCGCACGATTGTCCAGCAAGGCACCATTGAATGCGCAGAATGCGGTCAACCAATGTTTATGCATAAATTCGGACCCGATAATACTCCTACTTGGATCGCCAGCAGCAGCAAATATGGTATGACTGTCTCCTGCTCACATTGTAGCAACTACGCTACGACATTTTTAGATCACATAGCTCAGGCATTGCAAGCAGGGCAGCATTTTATCCAGAGTCATCCGCGTATCATCACGCTGCCAGAACACATCATTGAAGTCGATGGGCGTCCCGCCGCTGTCACCAGGATCGAAAGCGTCACCGATAGCGCCTGGCTCGATGTGGTCTTATCGCTGGACACCTATAAATTACTTCAAGTGCACGGGGAACACGGGGAGCACGGGGAACAAGGAGAGCAAGGAGAGCAAGGATGAGCATCAGCGAGGAAAATGTAGCAACATCGCAGGAGACCAGCAGGCCGAAGCGAAGCCTGCCGCTCTACGCGCTCTTTAGCGGCTATATCATCTCGTATATTGGCGATACGATGACGCTTTTAGCGGTTCCCTGGTTTGTCCTGCAAACGACGGGCAGCGCCACTCAGACAGCCATTACCGCCTCCTTCTCGGCGTTGCCCCTGGTCTTATCATCGTTCTTTGGCAGCATCATCGTTGACCGCCTGGGGTATAAGCGCACCAGCGTTATCAGCGATATCACCAGCGGCATCAGCGTCGGCCTGGTACCCCTGTTGTATCACACGCTGGGCTTGCCTTTCTGGGCATTACTAATGCTGGTCTTTATCGGTGGCCTGCTCAAAGCGCCCGGTATGACCGCGCGTAGCTCACTTGTGCCCGATCTCGCTATTCCGGCAAAGATGCGTCTGGAACGCGCCAACGCCATTTCCGATGGCCTGAATCGCGTTTCCAGCTTTATCGGTGCGCCATTAGCAGCAGTGATGATCACCTTTATCGGCGCGAGCAACCTGTTATGGTTCGATGCACTCTCATTCTTTATCTCCGCCCTGGTCATCGGCGTATTGGTACCGTTTACGCCAGCCATCGTCGCATCGGCGGAGGAGAACCCACAGACGTACCTGCAACATCTACGTGAAGGCGTGGGCTATATCTTTAGCAGTTCGTTTCTGCTTTCGGCAATCGCCACTGTGATGCTTACAAACCTGCTCGACGCCGGGCTTAGCTCGGTGGTCGCCCCGGTCTATATCAAGCAGATTTTCCATAGTCCGCTGCCATTAGGACTCATCTTCGCCGCCTTTGGTGGTGCGGCATTCATAGGCACTCTCATCTTCGGGGCAATCGGGCATCGCCTGCCCAGGAGATGGACCCTTGGCATAGCCTTTACCATTGGTGGTGCACCACGCTTCTGGATCTTACTGGCGCCGATCTTGCCCGTACTGATTATCTGTTACGCTATAACGGGCATGGCAATAGCGCCCATTAATCCACTTCTTGATACGGTCATGCAAGAAACCCTGCCACAAAAAATGAGGGCGCGTGTCTTTGGTGTTGTCATCGCTGGCGCAATGATGGGCACACCGCTCGGCGCGTTTATCAGCGGCTATTTGGTCGCGTGGCTCGGCACACCGCATACCCTGATGCTTATGGGAGCTATCTACCTGCTGGCAACACTCTCATTCCTGGTCAACCCAACTATGAAGCAAATGGATAAACCGAAGCAGGTCGAGGCAACACAGGTACAAGCTCAGGTACAAGCTATGGAATAGGACACAGGGATGCAAAAAGCCCTGCCAGATATAGGTATGAAGGAGTATTTCGCACTTGAATATGGTACAATAAACACGAGGCTTATTCACGACACGAAAGAAACAGAGAAAGACCATGAAAACGCTACACTTGACTTTACGCGATCTAGAACTATTACCAGACGATGGAAGTCACTACGAAATCATTGATGGAGAGTTGTACGTGGCTAAACAACCAGATTGGCAGCATCAGTCAGTTGAATTTCGGTTGGGCTTTCTCTTGCAAGTGTAGAACGAACAATCACAAGCTGGTTTTGTCAACCTGACACTGGGAATCATTTTTGCTGATGATGCGAATGTGGTGGTAATTTCCCTGAATGTTGGATCTGTCTCAATCTTGGTGATAAGCTCTTCTTTTAGCGGGAACACATGAAATTCTTGAGCTCAAAAAGTAGAGCTTGTCAGGGGAATAAACTCATCCTTCACCAAATTTGAGACAGAACCGAATGTTGAGCACTTTTTGCCCTGAAAAGTAAGCAGCTCAACCATTGGCTGCGAGAGAAATCGCTTGAGATGCGGATCATACTGGATCGTTTTTGTAAATTCGCGGGTGGATTTTCCCGCTTTTGCCCGTTATATGTGGGCTGAGGTTTCAGACTGTGTAAAGCCCAGGACTCAGTGGCTCACCTGCACTTTCCGTGATAAGCTGTGCAATAAAGCGGACGTCAAAAAGTGGTGACAAACGACGAAGCCGATCCAGTAATACCTGGTACCTCAGATATACTAGAGCTTTCACTTAAAGTGCAGGTGAGCTATTTTATCTGATAAATGACATGACCACACAGGTCGCCTGGCTTAAAAAAAAGTTACCACTCTGACCAGAGAGGAACGGGTGGCGCTGGTTGAGCGGAGAGAGGGCGAATTGCCGCTGAGTCTACAAGCGGATCTGCTCAGCCTGAGCCGTTCGAGCTTGTATTACCAACCGCGCCCACCCTCAGTCGAGGAAGTGCGGCTCAAGCATCGCATCGATGAAGTCTATACGCAATATCCCTTTTACGGCTCTCGCAAAATTGCGGTGCAGTTACAGCGAGAAGGGATGGGCATCAATCGGAAAACGGTCGCCCGGTATATGCGGGAGATGGGCATTGCGGCGATCTATCCGGGACCGAATGTGAGTAAACGGAACCAAAGGGAAGGAGTGTATCCGTACTTACTCCGCCATGTCACCAGCGCATGCCCCAATCATATCTGGGGGATAGATATTACGTACATTCGCTTACAAGCTGGCTGGATGTACCTGGTGGCGATCCTGGATTGGTACTCGCGCTATGTAGTCAGTTGGAAACTCGATCAAACCTTAGAGTTGCCTTTCATACTGAGCGCAGTCCAACAGGCATTGGAGCAAGCAGTACCGCTGATCTGCAATAGCGATCAAGGTAGCCATTTTACCAGTCAAGAGTATTGCCAGCTGCTGCAAGCGGCCAATGTCCAGATCAGTATGGATGGCAAGGGGCGGGCTTTGGACAATATTTTCACCGAAAGGCTCTGGCGTACGGTCAAGTATGAGGAAGTGTATATTCACGACTATACCTCGCCACGCGAGACACGCCAAGCCTTGACCCGCTATTTCGCATTTTATAACCATGAGCGTCCACATCAGGCACTCGATTACCAAACTCCTGCGGAAGTGTATTTCGCAAAACAGTTCTCAAGATAGCCATACTGGAGGGCAAATTATGCAAGAGGTTCCGGTTGCCGTTTGGGGTGAAGGCGAACCAGTGGTGCTGGTTCATGGCAGTGGAGATACCGATCCGACCTTCGTCTGGAGCCAGCAACGCCCCTTGGCGGAGCGGTATCAATTGCTCGTGGTCACTCGTCCTGGCTATGGGCAGCGTCCCATCAGCGAACGCCCGCATGTTGAGCAAGATGTGCAAGAGATCCTCTCCCTCCTGGAACAACATGGGGGAGGTCATCTGGTGGGTTTTTCCTACGGAGGTTTGATTGCCCTCATTGTGGCAGGAAGACAACCAGCCTTGATTCGCTCGCTGACGGTAATTGAGCCGCCCGCTCTTGCCATCGCACGAGGGAATGTGCTGGTAGAGCAATCTATTGCACAAGCGAAACGTGCCTATGAGCCAGAAAGACCCTTATCTGCAGAAGAGTTTTTAGTGCGCTTCATGAAGCGCCTCAAGCCGAACTTCCCTGAGACAATTGAACTCTCTGCTGAGGATCGCAAAGGGGTCGAAGCCATGCAGGCAGAACCAGCCCCCTGGAAGATCGATATCCCGCTAGCGACCCTGGCGGCTACACCTTTTCCAAAGTTCGTCGTCACCAGTGGCGAGCATAACGCATTTGAGGCCGTCGCAGACATCCTCACACAACAGCTAGGAGCAAAACTGGCTGTGTGCGCAGGCAAGGGCCATTATATCCCTGATACAGGTGAACGATTCAATCAACTTCTTGAATCGTTCCTTCAGTCTGCATCACTCTCTTACTCAGAAAAAGGAGAAGAGTAGCTCTTCGTTTCGCCGATTTTTCTGTCTTGACAATGTGGGCCACCTTACTACATAGTATAGCGATCATCATTTGTCTGAATTTGTTCCATCTTCTCGATAAAATCAGCGAAGCCAGTATATAGCTCAGCCTGTAAGCCAACGCTGCGGGC
>DATAYF010000703.1:0-9371 GCA_036272735.1 Ktedonobacteraceae bacterium | reverse complement strand
GTTTAAATCGCTCTACTGCTATTCACGCTCCCCGGAATTGTAGATATACCCTTCCAGAACGTCCTTATAGGCGAACAGTTCCTCCGACTTGAAGAAACGCGGCACCTCAACCTTTGCGGTCTCAAGCGAGTCCGAGCAGTGAATGAGGTTGGCCTGCACGCTCATGGCAAACTCGCCACGAATAGTACCAGCTGCCGCCTCACGAGCCTTCGTGATACCACACAATTGGCGTACCGTATTGACCGCCTCTGTGCCTTCCAAACAGCAAGCAACGACTGGCGTCAATTGCATGAACGCTTTCACTTCTGGAAAGAAGGGCTTTCCCACCAGATGGCTGTAATGCTCATTCAGCAGATCATCCGACAACTGCATCATTTTCAAGCCTACGAGTTTCAAGCCTTTGCGCTCCAGGCGTGTCAGGATCTCGCCCACGAGATCACGCTGAACGGCATCGGGTTTTAACAGGACAAGTGTACGTTCCATGGATGTATAGTAACCTTTCATTCAAAAGAAGTAATGCAATGACTAGTAATTGCCGACCAACTGCACTAGCTGTTGGCAAGCTTTTTTCATTTCTAAACGAATGCGACCAGGATTATTTACGCCGCGTGTTGAGACGATCAGGATTAAATCCCCTGCTCCCTCCATATGGATGGTGCCCGTTTTGGCCTCGACCATAACATGGCGAGCTTCGCCACTGCTGATCTGGTTGGTATAATTGGCAACGGAGCCGAAGGCGGCTGCCGACATAGCCCCCATCATCTCTTCGTCCTCATTATGCAACATGCCAGAGACAATCAAACCATCTTTACCGACGATAAGCGCGTTCTGTATCTCGTCTAGCTCGATCAACCGTTGCAAAACAGCGTCCACGTGAAGACTCCTTTGTGTAGTAAGGGACTAGCCCCGTGCTTTCTTTGCCATGGTGAGTGCTTTATTGTACGCTTCCATGGCCTGCAAATACTCTCCCTGGCGCATATATGCATCTCCCAGGACGCGATAGCCAGCCGCGTACTTAGGAGCAAGTTTCAGCAAGGCTCGTACATTACTGACGACTTCGCTCAATAATTCGGACGAACCTTTGATAATCACACGATACTCTTGCATCGCAGCATCGTAGTCACCAGCCAACTGGTATTGATACCCTGTCAGCAGACGATCTCTGGCATTCATCTGCTCATTGCTCGCTTTATTGGTACCAGCCACGCGCTCAGAAGTATGCCCTTGCCCTTTTGTAATCACCCCGCGCTGCTGAGATGGACGCGTTTGCATGTGCTGTAAGCGTATCGCCGGACGCCTCATGGTCGTTTCTAACTCATTATCAAGCAAAGGGTCTGGACGCAACACGCCGGGCTGAGACACTGACGGCACGTTTGCGACTGGCTCAAACGACGTATTGTTAGCCCGCTGCTCGTAAGCAAATGGCGAGGACTGCATACCATTGGATAACGGAGCAGTGGTCCTGACTTTCTCCGGTGCAAGGTCCGAAGTCTTCTGCAACTGTTGCTCTTGCAATGTGGGCGACATGGGTGCTGGCGTCGCTTGTGGCTCTTGCGACTGTTGAAGCAGGTGCATCCACTCAGGCTCTGCTGGCTGTCCATTTTGCTGGTCTGGCATGGCCGACGTTGGGGCAGCTTGCAGGATCTTTGCCCAATCCGGCAAATCAAAGCTCTGCTCGGATGAGGAGGCAGGCGTCGAGCGTAAAGCCGCGACCCAGTCCGGCTCCTCAGTGTTGCTCTGCTCTTGATCCTCGTGGCGTGCTATTTGATCTGGAACTACATTGGACGCATTGGACGCATTGGACACTGTCGACGCCTGTTGCACGCTGTGTTCTGAAGCTGCATTCGGCTCTTGCTGTGATCGTAAATTGCCCAATTCAGCCAAAGCAGCCGATAAGTTCCCATCTTGATACGCGCTTGACGCAGGTGCCGCTTCTTCAGCGGCGCTATACGCGGCCTGCTGCTCGTTATATGCTGCGGGCGCTCCAGACTGAGAGAGCGATGAAAGTGAGTTTGGTTCCAGTGATACAAATCCCTGGGCACGCAAACCTTGCTCAATCTCTTCTAAAGAGGCCAGGGCTTTGCGCTCTTGCTCTGCCCTGGCAGCGCTATCCGCATCTTGTTGCTCGTCTGGCTGCTTTTGAGGTTGAGGAGCAGGCTGTTCGGCTATCATCATCGGCGCTTCAGAGGCCGCTTCCACTTTCGCGACGGGTGCCGCAACCTCTTCTGAGTCTTCGGGCTCAATCGTGGTAGCACCCAGTGACTTCAACCACTCAGGACCAAAGAAGGACTTTTCTTCTTCATCATCGTCTACGATCGGAAGCGCATGTTCAGCCGCAGCTTGTTGAGCCTGTTGCGAATTTTCAATTTCCGCAGCTTGTGCAAATGGCTCGTCTGCAGGCTGAGGTACTGTATCGGGCTGTTGCTCTTGTGCGAAAAGATCATGCTGAACCTGCTCTTCAGCAGTTGGGGCCTGTTGCGTAGCGGGAGCAATATCGCTTAACTGCTGCCGTTCTTGCTGCGTCAACATATCCAACCAGGCCGAGGGGACAGAGGCACTTTCAATAGACGAAGCACCCCAGACATCTGAAGCCTGCTCATTCCATGCATTCACGCCAGACAGATCGGAGCCAGAAAATTGATGCTGGTCCATCCAGGTGGGCGCTTCTGAAGGAGTGCCGCCGGCAATAGTGGATTGCTCCGCGTGCGGAGCTTCCTGAGGCTCCGCGAACGGCTGCTCTGGCTGAGCCGCATGGGGCCCGGATTGCTGCATGGCATCCCAGGTCGAAAACTCATGTTCATGGTTCACATCAACAGCACGCGCAAAATCTGGACTTTCCTGCCTGGGTGGCATGTCGAGACCTAAGATACTCGATGTGCCCCAGATCGGTAAATCAGACGCCTTTTCTGGGGCTGACGCCACCAGTGGGGCTGAATGCGAATCACCTTTGCCCCAGGTATCCAGCCCATTCCAGGGCGAATTTTCGGATTGGGATTGATACGCAGCAGGCGCGGACGCAATTTGCGGTTGAGAAGGTGATGATGAAGTTACCTGGTGCACCACACCGTCTGGCACATCCAGCTTCACAGGAGTTTCAGGCAGCAATTGGAAGAACGGATCAGATTTATGGGCGGCTTTATAGTCTGCAAAAAGTTCCTGCGCCATGAGCATTCCAGGGTCCAATGCTTGCGCCTGTCGCAATAGTTCACTCGCCCGCTGCACATTTTTAGCAGACATCACATGAGCTAACAGCAACAGCACTTTCAAGCATCCAGGCACGTCTTCAAGGATCTGGATTGCCAGTTGCTCAACCTGATCGTACGAACCCTCAAGCCAATACGTTTCAAGAATGCCTGTACGCGCATCGAGGCGATCAGGACTTGCAGCCAGTACGTTTTCCCACTCCTGTACAGCCTGGGTTAAGAGGTTGCCGCGCATATAGAGTCGAGCCAGGCCAGCGCGCGAAAACATAAATCCTTGCTGCCCCACCCTGGCGCTCAATTTATTAAACTCGCTGCGTATCTGGCTATTGCCCCGGCTCAGTTCGTACGCCTGTTGATAGCAATCGAGGGCGGTATCATAATCCGATAAACGCTCGCTAATCAGCGCGCGATCACAGTAGGCAACGACGTTTTCGGGGTCATTCGTCAGCACCCAATCGAAAGCTCGCTGTGCATCCTCAAAATTTTCTCGCGCCAGGTAGGCCTCACCAAGCAGGCGCTGCACTTCTAAAGCTTCTGGATACTGGGCAAGTATGTTTTGACACTTCGCCACAGCGTCATCGGTACGTCCAGCACCGATGGCATCCTCTGCCGCTTGCAAATAATCACGAAGTGTTGTCTGTGCCATAAAACCTGGTCTCCTCTTTCCGCTTTACACACCGGTCAGCAACTTTTTCAAATGCTCCGCCTGACGCGCACTATCCGGGCCAATAATTGCCAGACGACGCCACTCGGGAGCAAAACAGACTTGCGCCACTCGTTGTATATCTTGTGCGGTAACAGCGTCAATACGAGCAATAACTTCATCTATGTCGCGTACACGATTATAAAGACATTCCTGACTGCCTAACCAGGAAGCCATTTGTTGTGTACCTTCTAAACCGAGGAGCACACCTCCACGAACGTACGCCTTGCTTCGTTGCAGTTCGGCATCAGGTACGAGCGCGGTGCACAACTGCTGTAGCTCAACAATAATTGCACGCACAGCATCTTGCGTATGAGAAGGATCGACGCCCGCGCTAATCACGAGATTGCCGGTCTCATAATAACTATTAAAATAGCTCCCAATATCGTATGCCAGCCCTTGTTCCTCGCGAATTGATTGAAACAGGCGCGAACTCATACCATCGCCCAGAAGAGCATTTATTAATAATATAGCATAGTAATCGGGAGAAGTACTGGCAACGCCCAGCGTCGCCAAACAAATATTGGTTTGCTCAGTCTTTTTGGTAATCATACGTACTTGCTCGGTATCGCGTGGCGGCACACTTGCGGTCCAGCCAGGGATATCGCCCGGTTCCCAATCGAGAAACTTATTTTCGATGAGGTGAATGACTTGCTGATGCTCAATATTGCCCGCCACGCTAACAACCAGTGAATTGGGTCGGTAATACGTATGCAGGTAATCGAGCATTTGCTGGCGCTGCAAACGCGACACTACCTCGATGGTACCCGCGTCATCTCGCCCTAAGGGCAAGCCAGGCCACATGGTTTCGTCTATCAACAGATTCACCCATTCTTGCGGATCATCCTGCGTTGAACTTAGCTCCTCGATGATGACGTTACGCTCTTTTTCAATTTCAACGGGATCGAACAGCGAATGGCGTACCATGTCGCCTACGATATCTAATACCGTCGGCAGATACTCACCTGGAACACGCGCGGTATAATTTGTTGATTCTTTGCCCGTACTGCCGTTGAAGTTCCCTCCCACCCCTTCAACCCCTTCAGATAATAGCCGGGCTGTGGGATATTTCTGCGAACCCTTGAAAAGCATGTGCTCGATAAAATGCGATACTCCTGCCAGATCATCATGCTCATAGCGTGCACCAACCGCGAAATAAAAGGCAATGCTAGCCGAACGTGTACCTGGCATCTGGGTTGTGAGTAGACGTACTCCATTAGGTAAGATAGTGCGTACGTAATCCATGAAATTTTTCTATCCTCAGCGCATTCACCTGCTCTTTTTTTGCAGCATGCGGCCATTGGCTACAGAATTGATACTGGTTGACCACAAAATATTATAGACCCTTTAACACCGTGCCGCAAATGGATACATGAAGGCCAGGGAAGGATAGCCAATTTGGGTATGATGCAGAAAAAGATGCGAGGACTGACGCTGGGGATGACGGTTGCATCAGCATCCCCATTTCAGAAAAACTATAAACCAATATCATCCGCTAATTCACCCAATTCCCCAAGCGCGCCCTCACTGCGGCGATGGTGACGACGCTCCCCGGACCAATCATCGCCATACCAGCCATCGCCACGATCGCGCCTATCGCCTTCGATCCCGTTCAACAACATTTCACCACCCAAAACTGCCGCTGCACCGCCAAGTGCTCCCATAGCATACTTGCCACCATTCCCCTGGAGAAAACCACCCTGCTGCCCCTGCATAGGCACACTAGCGGGCGTCGGCACAATACCGGCCAGGTTTGTACGGCAACTCTGGCAATACGGCGTGCCCAGCGGAGCCATCGCCATACAGGTGGGGCAGCGCAACGCCATAGGAGCCTGCCCCAGCATCGGCTGCTGCTGATAGCCACCCTGCGCATACGCGGGTGCATATTGTTGCCCAGGCTGTTGAGGGTATGGTTGCTGCTGGTATGGTTGCTGCTGGTATGGCTGCTGCTGGTATGGCTGCTGCTGGTATGGCTGTTGTTGTGCATATTGCTGTTGTTGGGGATACTGAGGCGCTGTTCCATAGGACTGCTGAGGCACAGCAGCAGCATCCATAGTCTGTCCACAATTTGTACAAAACGCCTGCTGGATAGGCATCACCGTACCACAGGCCGCACAGGCGCGGGTCGTTGGCTGGGGAGCTGCCTGCGAACGCAAAGCGGCACCACAGTGTGCGCAAAACGCTGCATCCGCGTTGACTTCACCACCACAATGAGAACAGTGTATACCTGCTGTTTGAACGGCAGTCCCACACCGTGAGCAAAATTTCTTGCCGGTCACATCGTTACCACAGTTCGTACAAGTTGTCATCAATCGCGCCTTTCCTGATTCGCTACTCAACCAATAACTCTTCAATCTTGGCCTCGATAGTCTTCGAGGTCGGATAGAATGCCGTTTCTTCTATACCATTGTACGGAGCAGCCGGGGCAGCAATGGCCGAAATGAACGCCGGAGAACCATCCAGGTCGTAGAAGCAATTTTGCACGATCCACGAATGGACATGGCGTCCAAAGCTGGTAAAGTCGGTCTCTTCAGTCGCCACGATCACGCGATTGGCCTCTTTCACCGCCGCGGCCACCGCCTCGGTATCAAAAGGCATCAGGGTACGCAGATCTACCACTTCGATGGCTCCCCCCTCGCGTTTCACGATATTGGCAGCCGCGCTACAGGCTTCCAGCACCATCGTCCCCCAGGCGATGATCGCGACGCTGGTTGCACCCTCGCCAATGCGCAGGCGGCGCGCCTTGCCCAATGGAAGCGTGTAATAGCCATGAGGCACCATCCAATATTCAGCCATCGCGGCCACCATCGTTCCGTCGCTATCGCGTGGTGGCTCGGAGCGGTAGAGTCGTCCACGTTCGAGGAAGGTCACCGGCGACTGAGCACGTGCGGATTCTAGCAGTAAGCCCTTGGCGTCGAAAGGAGTCGCAGGACACACGGTAATCATGCCTGCAATGTTCGTAAACCACTGCTCACCTGCATTGGAGTGTCCGTAGGCACCACCACCAGCACCACCACTGGAAATCGGGCCGCCGCCGCCGCTACCAGATTTGGTGCGAATGACCATCGGCACCGTCCAATCCCCATAGCTTTGATACTCCGTCCGTGCTGCCAGGCGAATGGTCTGGGTAGCAGACTGGTGATAATCCACAAACTGGATCTCAGCACAGCGGGCTTTGCCATCGTGCATGCCGGAGCCTGCCACAATGCCAATAATGACCTGCTCATTCAACGGGCTACTAATGGCATGCTGAGGGAATTCTTTCACAAGCGAGGCTGTGGCTCCAAAAACGCCGCCTTTAGGGCTGCCCACGTCTTGCCCATAGACGTAGAAATCAGGATCACGCTTCGTCTGTTCCACCAACGCCTCATTGATAGCCCCCAGCATGGTCAACTGGCGCGTTGCACCACGCGGCATGTTTTCACGCCACTCAGGGATAGAGATAACGCGCTCCGTCACACGTTCAGGCATTGGCTCAGGTTCTTGCTGTACTTCACGCTCGATACGCTCGACATCCGCGCGTATCTCCTTGCGCACACTTTCAATATCACTTTCTTGCAGGTGACCATGCTCTACCAACCAGAGGCCGAAATTTTTCACGGGATCTTTGGTCGCAGTGGTAAAGGCGATTTCGTCTTTTTGGCGATACGATTTAATATCGGTGCTGCTGGAATGCGCGTCGAGCAGACCAAGATGCAGGTGCATCAAGACAGGTCCATTGCCATCACGAATATGCTGAACCAGGCGAGACGTGGCCTCATACGTCGCCATCGCGTCCGCACCATCGACCTCCTCGGCATACACGCCCCCCCCCCTGGACCATTCGACAAGTGAGCCGGACCATTGTATGGGAGAAGCCGCGGTGATCGCCCAACCATTATCCTCAACGATCATCAACACGGGAAGACGATGCACCGCTGATTGGCGAAAGAGGGAATTAAAATCGGTGGTCGCAACGCCACCATCGCCATTAGTATTGACGATGATTTCCTGCTGCTTGTGCCATTGCAGCGCGAAACCAAAACCACCGGCGAAGGGTGCCAGCCCGGCTACTTCACTCACGCCAGGAAGAATACGATGCTGCTTACTACTATAGTGCGAAGGCATATTACGACCCGCACCCATTGGGCCGGTTGTGCGCGAATACGCTTCGCGCAAAGGACCGTAGATATCACCAGTACGCTGCAACCACGCGGCCAGATCGCGATAGTATAGCGAAAGCCAATCGTTTTCCTGCAAAGCGGCAACGACAGCCGCCATACTTTCATGTCCAGCGCACCCAATGTAAAAAGGGAAACGACCTTGTGTCTTACGCGTCTTCAACAGATCGTTGATCACTCTGGCCGTTACCATCGTGCGGTAAAGCGAGATCATATCCAGCGGCAGGGCTGCTACACCCGCCTCCGTAGATCGAATATTTACTGTCATTCTTTTTCTGCCTCCGTTAGTCACCATTGACGTTTTGGGCTTGATCGATGTTCGTTCACGATAATCCACCATCATTATAAAATTGGGGACGAGGAAAATCAATGGGAACAGTGCAAGTAGATCAATTTTCTGGTTTGTTGCTTCTCATTAGTACTACGGCGTATAATAGTTTGGGTTATCTTGGGGAAATCGGCATGTACTGTGCAGTATTAGCAAGGCGCAAAGCAGCGAGGAATAGCACAAAAAGGTAGGGAGATGGTAGACAACGTGGTATCTGGAACATTGCTACGTGAACTTTATGCACGTATGCTCCAGACGCGCCTTGTCGATGAATGCGCCTGGCGTTTACATACCCAGGGCCGCATTCATTTTATGGCTCGTGCATATGGACACGAGGCCGCGCAGGTCGGTAGCGCGATATGCATTGAGAAAGGCACAGATTTCACCCTCCCCTACTATCGCGACCTCGGCGTCGTCTTAACCATCGGCATGACCCCCTACGAGGTATTTCGTAGCTATCTGCAAACAAACGAGACCCCAACATCATCCGCAACGCACACGACAGACCAGGAACAGTGTCATACCAATACCAGCCAGCATTGGGGCTATCATAAGCACAATATCGTCACCGGCCCGGCTCCCGTGGCAACCCAGATTCTGCACGCGGCTGGCATTGCCTTTGCCGGAAAGTTGCGCAAAGCACCGGTTGTCACCGTGGCATACTGTGGAGATGAAGCGACCAACGAGCCAGACTTTCACGAAGGGCTACGCTTCGCCGCGCTGCACCAATTGCCCGCCGTATTTATTTATGAGCACGATTGTAACCAGGATGAGCGTTCGCAGCAGGCACCGATTGCAGGCCCATCCTTGCCCGCTGGCCTGGCACATCAACGTATCGATGGCAGCGACATCATCGCCGTTTACACAACGATGTCTACCGCCATGCAGCGCACCCGCGAGGGAAACGGGCCGCTGCTGCTAGAGATGTGCTGCCCTACTAACCCCTCCTTAAACAACGATCCGCTACGATGTTGCCA
>DATAYF010000702.1:0-25076 GCA_036272735.1 Ktedonobacteraceae bacterium | reverse complement strand
CTCCTTGATTATCTCTATGACCATCGAGAGTTGATCTATGACGCGACACACGATCAGGAGATGCGCCACTTAGAAGCGAATGAAACATCCGATGATTTGCCTATCAATAAGCAGAAGGAGCGTCGCGTTGAACCAACGCGTTACTTTGATGATGGCGTCCGGCGTACAAGAGCCAACCACTAGCGCCTGAGTGAGATACTTGTCCATTATATGAGAAAACATGCAACAGCTTCTTATTTTGTCGCTCTCGCTTTTTTTGGAGAAACAGTCGAAGGAATGCGCTCTCTCATCTCGCAAGAGAACCAGCACAGATACGATAAAGGTGATGGGTGAGGCACCTCCGTTGCGCTCGATACGTCTCATCGTGACGGAACATGGGATCCCCCGACCTGCCGCGAGCCTCAGGGGGACGGAGTCACCATAGTAGTCGCAGGAGTGACGACCCGGTCTGGGAGGACTGGGAAAACCAGTCGTAGGGCGAATGGTGACAGGGGAACCGCTCGAACCTGATGCGGCTATACGTAATGCGCAGAGGCCAAAGGGAGAGAAGCGGCAACTGGCGAGCCGACTCCCTGGAAACTCGTACGGTCGATTCTGAGGAGGGCGGAAGGAAAAGGATCGCAAGAGCGATCCCTCGCCAGCCGCCTATCCTACTTGGGACATCTGTTCACAAAATCGAAAAGGTGCACCAGGATAATTTCTCGTTTTCCATATCGCCTTCACAGAGAGATGCACTACCAAGAAATGTGAGGTCAAACAAAGCTCCCCTTACAGAAGTAAAGAAGCACAGACCTCAACAATGAAGCAGAGGGATGACCTGTTTTCTTTGTCCAAGAGGGAAAAAGAGGCAAATAATGTGCAACCCCCCGCAGGCGTTACATGGAGCACATACTTTTGCCATCGTTTATGCCGTTCTGCGATAGTCATGGTGTAATCCACCCAACACGGGAACGGCGATCACCTGGTTCGGCGGGTTTGAGAGAGGAGTAGATGGAACTGTCGGGTCTGGAATCCGCTGCCCAAGCCCTTGGTGGGGTCGAGTCTGGTTGAAGAACACGACATACGCTTTGAGCAGGCGATAACGCTGCTTCTCCTGGAAGATCAGGAAGTGATTCAGGCATGCTCGTCTCACACTTTCCAAAAAGCGTTCACAGACGGCATTGGCACGTGGCGTCTGGTACGGTGTTCGAAGCACGTTGATACCACGTGTTGCTGCTACTCGTGCAACATTCGGCCCGAATTTGCAATCATTATCCCGGGATAGGTTGGGGGTTGCCCATACGGAGTGGTCTCCCGCAGTTGTTGCGCGACCCACAGATCGCTGGGAGAGCGCGTCACATTGACATGGATGACCTTCCTAACTTCAGGTCGATGATAAAGAAAGCAAAGAGCGAACGGAAGAAAAGATCCGTCCTTTGCAAGAAATCGCAGGCCCCCCACACACCTCTGCGGCATGATTACGTAGAAACGTTTTCCAGTTCTGCCCACGGGCTCGTTTTGGGCAAATCTGCTTCATGTACCGTTGAATTATCCGTTTACTCACTCGAATATCCAACTTGAGGAGATCCCCGCGGATGTGCTCAGCGCCCCAGGAGTCGGTTGCTTGCTGTCATCTCCTTGATCAACGTGATTGTCTCGCACGAGAGCCGAGGCTTGCTTGAGTGCGCTTTCAATGTGTGCTTCCAAAACAAGCGGAAGAACTTCACGATGTCAACGCAGGAGCGTTGTCTTCCTGGACGAGGAAAAGCGCTTGTTTCCAGGTCCGAACCATCCTGGCGAGAACCACCAGGAGAAACCGATCAGTCTTCAGATAGACGAGAATAGACGAGGTGTTTGACCTGTCGATGGAGAATGATCAGCTGGTACCGTAACAGGGCGTTTTCCGCAAGCAGTTCGGATTTTCCTCTGGTCATGTCGGCAAGCGTTCCGAGCACAAGGGAAGTCGTCGATGGTTTGATCCAACGCAAAAAACATGCCTGGAGCGCGCCTCAGCTGGAGCAGATTCGTTGCTTGATGAAGGTGAACACAACCTACGAATTGAATCTCTCCTTCGTAAAAATAGACATCTGGCCAAAGAGTACGAGCAGAATGGACGTTGTTGATGGTACTTGCATCTCATATGCTGCGCAAGGAGGCAGGTTCTGTCGCGTGCAAGCTGCCAATTGCCTGAACGGATATCCCAAGTAGCCAGTACAGCCGCACCGAATAATGCAGATGACTCTCAGGTGTTTAAAAGGTAGGCAGGTGCCAAATGAGATTCAGGTATGACATAGCGCTCCCGTTACACACTAGTGAATCAGGAAATGGCGATCCGAGCTCTGCGCCACTCATAGCTTGCCAGCGTGAATAGCGTGATCGTCACAATTAATAAACCTCCTATGATTAGCCACTCAAGGGCTCCACTGTGGTTATCGGGATCGATGCCAAAGACGGTTTCGATCCAATCCCTCTGCACCAAAGTGATCACGAACAAAATACTGGTAACAATTGCTATAGCCGTCTCAATCCAGAAACGCCGTCTCAATGTGGTTCTCATGAGTTCAATCTTACCTTTCGCAAAACAACTATGCTCGGTCCATAGGGGCGAGGTTAAGCCTCGCCCCTATGGACCGAGATCCGCCTAAAAAACTATGCCAGCTGTTGCGGGATAACCGCCGGCACGCCCAAGTCGCGCATTAACGCATTGAAGTCATGCACATCCGTCTCGATAACTTCTTGCAAGAGCTTCAGTTGTGTATCGATGCGGACCGCAAGGTCATTGAAAAGCTCATACGCTTGCCGCGTCGGAGCAGCATCGGCGCTGGAAACCACGCCAGCGAGGGCCGCAAGCTTGGCATTGAGCTTAGCTGGGTGATTCAAGGCGTCCTGTCTGACCTTCGCCTTCACCTGGATAAGCTCCTCTTCGATAACAGAGAGCTTCTCTTTTACGGCTTTACTGGCATCCTCGATTGCTTTGTGATTCTCCTGGTCGTGTGTGCGTCGTGCCCAATCCTCCACCTGTCCCCTGAGATTCCTGAGTCTATTGATGGCATCGTGGGTTTCCGAGAGCTTATCTCGTATGCGCAAGCGCAGTTCGAGTTGTGCGTCCAGATCTTCCTGTGTCGCCGTCACGCGCGGATCTTTCTGCACCTCGAAAACGACGGAACGCACCTGATCGCCAACGCTCAGTTGCATCTGGTATGTGCCAGGGGATACGACCGGTCCTGCCAGGGCATCATCTCCTCCTATGAATCCATCCACCTTCGTTGGGCCAAGATAGCGCATGTCCCAGACAAAACGATTTGTGCCCGCCTCTTTGGGTATATACAGTTCCTTTTTCTCTTTATTACCTGGAGTCGTCTCAGCGCCAGGAATCTGATCCTGCTTCTCTTCGCTTGAAAATGCTCTAATCTCTTTACCCTGAGCATCGAGGAAAGCCAGCTTGACTTCCTCTTCGGGCTTCTGCTTCAGGGAATAGGTTACAATCACTCCATCGGGCGGGTTCTGCCCGGCATCCAGATTGTAGTCGACGGTTCCACCATTGGGTTTCTGCTTCCTTCGAGCGATTACCGTTGTGACCCCTGTCTTGCGATAATACAAGCCGGAGGGCGACACCTGGGAGAAACCGCCAACCGTCATGAAGCGGATGGTGGAGCGTGGGGTGAACAGGTAAACAGGACTATTCTGCACTTCTTCGTTTATACGACGCAGTGGCGTGACGTCATCAAGAATCCAGAACGAACGCCCATGCGTTGCCACAATGAGGTCGGTATCCTTGATTACCAGGTCGTGGATGGGCACCACCGGCAAATTCAACTGCAACGACTGCCAGTGCTCTCCGTCGTCAAACGAAACATAGATCCCCGTCTCTGTTCCCGCATACAGCAATCCACGCCGTGCAGGATCTTCCCGGATCACCCGTGTGAAGTCGTTCTCGCGGATGCCTGTGGTAATCTTTGTCCAGGTTGCGCCGTAATCGTTGGTTTTGAAGAGGTAGGGCTGGAAATCCTCCAACTTATAGCAAGTTGCCGCGATATAGGCCGTCGCCGGATCATGTGGAGAAGGCTCAATGATGCTGATGAGAGCCCATTCGGGCAACGCGGGAGGAGTCACGTTCTTCCAGGTCTCGCCATTATCGCGCGAAATGTGGATCAGGCCATCGTCCGAGCCAGCCCACAGCAGTCCACGTTCAATTGGCGACTCAGCGAAGGCAAAGATGGTACAGTAGTACTCTGCTCCCGTATTATCCCTGGTGATTGGGCCACCGGATGCCTCCAATTTCGTACTATCATTGCGAGTAAGATCAGGGCTGATCATCTGCCAGCTATTGCCCTCGTCCGTCGAGCGGAACGCATGGTTTCCGGTGATATAGAGGATGTTCGGATCATGAGGTGAAAGCATGATAGGCGCCGTCCACTGGAAGCGGTACTTCTGGTCTTTCGCGCCCCAGCCCGCCGCCATTTCGGGCCAGACGGAGATGTTGCGTGACTGGCGCGTCCGGTGGTCGTAGCGGGTGATGAGTCCTTGATAGCTCCCTGCATAGACAATGTTCGGATCATCGGACCGCACGGCGATATAGCCGCTCTCGCCTCCTCCAATATCATACCAATCCAGTTGAGTAATGCCAGCCAGAGGTGAGCGACTAGGAAGACAGATCGTCGTGTTATCCTGCTGAGCGCCGTAGACCCGGTAAGGGATCTGGGCATCGGTTGTGACGTGATAGAACTCCATGGTAGGCTGATTGTAGCTTGAAGACCAGCTATCGCCGCCATTGAAGGACACGTTGGCCCCCCCATCATTGCCTTCGATGACGCGCTGGGGATTGTGTGGATCGATCCAGAGATCGTGATTATCTGCATGAGGTGTCGGCAGATTAAAGAATGTACGCCCGCCATCTATCGATTTCCAGAACTGCACATTCATTATCCAGAGCGTATCCGGGTCCTGCGGATGTGCCTGGACATGCGTATAGTACCATGCGCGATGGCGCAGACCTCCCTCCTCACTGAGCCGCTGCCAGGTCTCGCCACTGTCATCTGAGCGGAAGAGCGCTCCATCTTCAGCTTCGATAAGTGCCCAGACGCGGCCTGACCGGGCTGGTGAGACAGTTATACCGATCTTGCCCAACAAGCCCTGCGGCAGCCCCGGATTGCGTGTGATCTCAGTCCAGGTGTCGCCGCCATCGGTTGATTTGAAAATGCCGCTGTCCTCACCACCGCTTATGAACGTATGTGGCAGGCGCCGGGCCTCCCAGAAGGCAGCATACAGGATGCGAGGGTTGTTCGGGTCCATTGAGAGATCAATAGCTCCTGCTTTGTCACTGCGAAATAGTACCTGTTCCCAGGTCTTGCCGCCATCGCACGAGCGATATACTCCCCGCTCGTGGTTTGATCCGTGCGCATGTCCCAATGCTGCGATATACACCAAGTCAGGATTTTGAGGATGAACACGCACCTTGGCAATATTGCGCGTATTCTCCAGACCGAGATGTCCCCAAGTCTTGCCCTTGTCGGTCGACTTGTAGACGCCATCTCCGTGCGAAACGTTACCACGAATGGTCGACTCGCCCATGCCAACATAGAGCACGTTAGGATCGGATGCTGAGACAGCTATCGCACCAACCGATGCACGTTTAAAGAAGCCGTCAGATATGTTTTCCCAGATCAGTCCGCCATCAGTTGTCTTCCAGACGCCACCACCCGTCGAGCCCAAGTAGAATACCTGCGAATCGGTTGGATCACCTGCAACAGCGACGACTCGACCAGCACGATAAGGACCAATCAAGCGCCATTCAAACGAGTTCAGTAGGTTGGGATCGACTCCAAACGCATGCTCTGCAGTCTCTGTAGACGGTGTGTGAGCTGTCCGGTTGCTTTGAGGTTTGGATGGTATCCCCTGTTCGTTTCCCATAAAATGTCTTTCTCTTTTCTATGCGCTTGCGTCACCATAGTGTGAGAAGTAGCTTCTCGTGCGGATTCAGGTTGACGGTTGCTAGCGCCACCAATCTGCCAACCATGCAGATAAAACTATTGTAACATAATTTGCTGAGTAAAGCGGTGGCGAAACCGTGTCGCTGGAAAGTTCACCGGGTGTTATGAAAAAGTTGATCCTGCTAGGCGTGTTGAAGAAGCTGACCATATTCCTCTTCCAGGGTACCTATCGGCGCTGGTTGAGCAAAAAGTACCTCCTGTACAGCAAGGCAAAGCAAGCTTTGGACATGGAACTCGCTCACTTCCAGGCGAACCTGGATCATACCACCTACCGCTCCGTTCGATCGGCAGCATTGGCAACGGTTCTGTCAGAACTCAGAAGATAATTTGGCACGAAGGCCACTCATAGAGTATGCTTGTGATGGCAAAAGCCTTTGCCAATACCTCCACACCGGAAACCGTTGAGCAAGAGAAAGAGCGGCTCAGACTGAACCTATCGAGCCAGGAGTCCCTGGCGTTCACGCCTGGGGAAGAATGGCGAGTCCTTCTGGAGGGTCTGGGTTGGGGAGAAGAGATTCATTCGCAGATCTTAGCCTTGAAAAATTCTGTGAGCCACAGTACACTTGTTCTATGAAGCAGATGATTACCGCCAAACTGAAACTGCAGACCACGACTGTCCAGTTCCAGGCCTTGCGCCGCACGCAACTGGCGTACCGCGATGCCTTGAACGCGGTCAGTCGCTACGCGTTTACCCATGGCAAGAGGAGCAACCAGCAGTGGTTGCAACACGAGATGTATGTAGAAATACGCGCCACGTATCATCTGCCCGCTCAAATGGCCTGTAATGTTCCGCGCCAGGTCGGAGCGACCTACAAGGCGCTGTGGACGAAGGTGAAGCAGAACAACGCCGCCCGCCAAGCCGGTCATACCAAGAAGCGCTACAAGGGCCTGGATCAGCCACCCAGGTATGTCTCTCCGACGCTGGCCTACAACTACCACCGCGACTACAGCCTCAAGCCAGGAGAGCAGGTGAGCATTCTGACGTTGGAAGGCCGGGTGGTTGTTCCTTATACCGGCTACCACAAGCACCTTGCCCTCCTGCAGCACGGCGCTCGCATCGGGGCCGCCAGGTTGTGGTATGACCGGCCCCGCAAGCAGTTTTACCTCCTCGTGACCCTGGAACTGGAGGTGGCTGACCCCACGCCCGAAACCCATCAGCACGTAGCCGGCGTCGACGTGGGGCAGCGCTAGTCTTCCGGTCACTGCACGCCTGGACAATGGTACCGCCTTCTACTCCGGAAAACAGGTCAGAGCTAAAGCTGATCACTATGCCCGACTGAGAAAACGGTTGCAAAAGAAAGGCACTCGTTCCGCGACCCGCCGGTTGGTGGACCTTGCAGGACGAGAGAGACGGTTGAAACAAGCGACCAACCATCTGATGAGTCGGCGCATCGTAGAGCAGCACCCACATAGCCTCATCGGCCTGGAAGAGTTGACACACATTCGCGAGCGGACCAAACGCAGAAAAGGCAAGAAAGCGAGCAAGAAGCAACGCAAAGCCAACAGGCATGCTTCGAAGTGGGCGTTTGCGGAGTTGCACCACTACATTGCCTACAAAGCCCTGATAGCAGGCAGTATGGCCGTGAAAGTGGATGCCCACTACACAAGTCAGGCGTGCCCCAGGTGTGGGCACACCTGTGAGGACAACCGTCCCAACAAGGGCTTGCTCTTCGTCTGTCAGAGCTGCCACTATCGTCTTCATGCTGACCTGATCGGTGCCAGAAATGTGGCCTTACGGACGCTGCTCATCCGGCAAGACTGGATGCGCACGGGGATGTTGTCGGTATCCCCCGATGTGTCGAGCGAAGAAGCCAAAGCGCTACGGCGGCAACGCTATAGCGAGTTGCGGTGGAGCCCAGACGCAAGCCCCGCCCTTTAGGGCGGGGGCAACTGACGACATGCAGGGCCATATAACGGACCCGCTCATCCGTGCTGGTGAGGTAGCTGGCGATTTCTGGCAACGCCTCAGTAAAAAGTTCTTCACCAAATTCATGGATAATATAAGCATCGGGTTCTTCTCGTCCAGCGCGAATATCCGCCAGGGCGGCACTCAGTTTGGCGTCGATGCGTGCGCGCTCCTCGGGGGTGACGCCAAAATTCTCTTCCCAGATGCGTGCGCGCTCTTCAGGTGTGGCCTCTTCTTCTTCGCCCATATGCCCACTTCCATTTCTTATAATGATTACAGGTAGCTATCCACGAACTCCCAATCTACAATGTCGCTGGCTACAAAGCGATCATAGTCAAGCTCGTTCTGCTCTTTACGGTCATCATGCACAATGCGACGCATCGACCTATAAGCACTTAAATGTAGTAAGTCGTCTTCCTCTTCGTTATGCATCGCCTGGGCCAGTGCATGAAGCGATTCGTGATCCCCAGTATTTTTCATCAGCACTCCTAACCCTGAAGCGGCTTGCTGACGACATTCCTCGTCTGGATCATGCTGGAGCATATTTACAGCCGCATATTTGTAGTCCTTCAACTGGAAATGGTAGGTCAGGACATGCAGGGCCATATAGCGGAGGCGCTCATTCGTGCTAGTGAGATAGCTGGTAATTTCGGGCAACGCCTCGGTAAACCGCTCTTCGCCAAATTCATGGATAGTTCCAGCAAGGCTATAGGGTCGTTCTGTTCCAGCGCGAATATCCGCCAGGGCAGCACGTAGTTTGGCATCAATGCGCGCTCGCTCCTCAGGACTGACGCCAAAATTCTCTTCCCAGATGCGTGCATCCTCTTCGGGTGTAGTCTCTTTTTCTTCGGCCATGTGTCGTATTGCCTTTCTTCTTTTATCTCAGATGTGGTAAGAGGCGGTTATCGAAGGCAGCCTGATACCTCAAGAATATCCTGTGGGAAGGGTACGCGTCCCTTCGGTTCTTCCCAGTTTTTGGTTGAAGGACCTTGTTTTTTGCCTAAATTGATCAGGGGTTTGACGTAATCTATTGTCTTCTGTGCGGTTGCCTTCAGTGTATTATAATACGCTCGTTTGGCGGGCGAAAGATTGTAGTTTTTTAACTTCAGGTTGATATCCTTGATGAAGCGTTCCAATCCATCCAGTCCACGACCTACCTCATTTTGGTGATCAGCACTGGTATCATAGCCATTGTTATCGCCCCACGCTCCTTGCAGGTCGCGAGGTGTAAGATGGTCTGCGACGTTGTTCCAGGCACGCTTGTTGGAGGCATCCAGGTAGCCTTTACTAGCCAGGCAGCGCACGACGCTTTTTATTTGTGCGGCCGTCGCGCCAGCACCAAGGGCCTGCACAATCAATTTCAGCCAATTCGCTAGCGATTCTGGATTGACCCCTAGTTGCTCTGCCAATTCGCGCACTAGATCTTCAACGGCTCCCTGCTGCTCAGGGGTGAGATGAGGTTCTTTGGGCAGGTTGAGTTGGAGGATCTGCGGTTTGGCTGGCGCGGAGGTGGTAGTGTGTGTGGTGGCGATCTGCACAAGCTGAATACCTATGGTGCCGATGACCCACGCCACGAGGTCGGCGGCAACCAGCCCCAGGATCAGTTCTATTTCTGCTGCTACGACGCCAGCATCAAGCGGCGCTTCGACCACTACTGCTGTGCCGGCAGTCGCGACCGCTACGACTGCCTCCACGACAAGCAGCAACAGGTCAATGACGGCCAGGCCAATCGCCAGTTCCCCAATCATATCCAGCGCCCGCAAACAGGCGTTATTGAGCGTATCCTGCGCGCCACCGGTATCAATTGAAGTGTTGAGGGAGGTAAGGGACGTTGAGAGGCCGGAAAAGTTGGTCAGCATGGCCTGCGCGCCCGCTCCCTGCCAGGCTGTACCCGTGTTCCCGCTGACGGTGAGCGTATTGAGCCTGCTTTGCATGACCCGCAGCGTGGTCTGGTGCACGCTGGCGACCTGGCTCCCAACGCCGCTCTGTTTCTGAAGAGCGGTTTTGACGGGTTCCACGACCTGCGTGAGTTTGGAGGTCGCGAAGCCAGTTAGGCCCTGCGAGATCACGCCACTTGCCACTTCTTCGAGGGTTGAGACCACGTCGCCATCGATCTGGCGAATATGATTCGCCATGTGCTCGATGACGACCACGGGATCTTCCCCGAGTTCCATCAAAAATTTGACGAATGGACCAATGCTGCCGGTCGCACTCAGGCCCAGGGACTCTAGCTCATTCAGAGCCTTGCCCATCAGCTTTTCAAAGTCATCTGCTACGTGCTCTATGCCGTTGATTACCGCCGAAAATAAACCCATAGCGAATCCTTTCAGATGTATGTATTTCCCGGTGTTTTATACTCGTTTAAGCTGCTGAATATATGTTACTCAAAGCCTCGTTTGACGCCTTGATCAGTTGTCTCCATATGTTGCGATGCCTTGTCGATCTGGTCTGCCAGGTCGTAGAGGGCGCTATAGACCTTCTCGTACTGCTTATGGTAATTCGTCGCCGCATCGCCCACTTCGCCAGCGTTTCCAGCGACGCGTGCAAAGACGGAGGCGATACCCGTGAGCAGATGATGGTAAGACGCAGGCTGATTCATAAACAAAGCGGTATGCTGCTGCCACTGACCGTCGAGGAAACTGTGTAGACTTTGTGAGGTGGAAGACATATCGCCAAAGGGATAGGAGATTTTTTCATCACTCATTACCGTGTCTCCAGTTCTTTGTTGATCAAACGCTTGCATTAAGGTGGATAGAGTTTAAAACGTTGTAAATCCATGTTCTTCGATAAACTTGTGCCACACGAAATGTTCTTAGAGAGTTACCGAGTGCTATTGTAACGTATCTTTTCTTGCCGTGCAAGAGTATGTTTGATCGCTTGACACAGCCCTTACAATACCTTTCGGAAAGATTGTCGGATAAGAGGTGAGGCTACATGTCATCTGCTGACCTGTTTGTGCAGGGGTTAGAGTCTCTGGGGCTTGATGTGCGTGATGAGCACATGACCGAGCGGTTTTTTGGGTATCGCCAGGCGCTACTTGATTGGAATACACGCATCAATTTGACTGCGATTACCGATCCGCAAGAGGTGCTCGTGAAACATTTTCTCGACTCGCTCTCGCTGCTGCTGGTGGCTAAACAAGAACGGGTATCTCTGCTTGATATTGGTTCTGGAGCCGGTTTTCCGGGTCTGCCTTTGAAGATTGCCCGACCGGATTGGCACGTGACGCTGCTAGAGGCGACCGGGAAGCGGATCAACTTTTTGCGCGAGGTAATCGAGCACCTTCAGCTTAGAGATATTGTTATTGAGCAGGGGCGTGCAGAAGAGGTTGTGCGTGGTAAGCTCGCGTATCGGGCAGGCTTTGACCTTGTCACTGCGCGGGCCGTCTCGGCGTTGCCAACGCTCTTGGAGTACAGCGCACCCTATTGTCGGGTTGGTGGCATCATCGTCGCGCCCAAAAAAGGTGAATTGTCGGCGGAATTGGAGCGCGGGAAGCGTGCGGCAGAGCAGGTGGGAGCTGTGCTGCACGCGGATGTGGAGGTCGATATTCCGGGTTTGCAGGATGGGCGTCGTCTACTTGTATGGAAGCAACGCAAGCCCTGCCCCGCACAGTTCCCACGCCATGGATCGACCATTGCAAAAAGACCTTTGGGTTAGCAAAAGTATAGATGACATATATAGAAGGGTATCTACTGAGCCGCCGGCTCAGTAGATACCCTTCTATATATGTCATCTGCGCTTGTTGCAGGCACTGTAAATTACTCGATTACTAACGTGTTTTTATGCCATGGATCTCTTTGTCTGAGAGGATCATCAGGTCCTGGATCTGAAAGGTTTTGCCGCGTTGTGGGCTGACCGACACCATTGCTACCGGCGTTTCAATCAGCTCTTCGAGCCGTTTGAGGTAGGTTTTTGCTGCGCGTGGAAGGTCGTCGTATGACGCGATTCCGGTTGTACTGCACTGCCAGCCCTCAATCTCTTCGTAAATGGGTTCGCAAGCTGCTAGGTCGCTGAGCGTGGCCGGTAAGCTATGAACGATTTGTCCGTGTAGGTTGTATGCTGTGCAGATTTTGATAGTTGGGAAGGTGTCGAGCACGTCTAATTTGGTGATGATGGCCGCGTCGAGGCCGTTGATATGTGCGACAAAGCGCCCGGCAACAGCATCGAACCAGCCACAGCGTCGCTCACGGCCGGTGTTGGTGCCATACTCGTGCCCACGGTCACGCAACTCGTTGCCGTGCTGATCGAACAGACCGGTCGGCATCGGGCCACTGCCGACGCGGGTGATATAGGCTTTGTACACGCCGATGACACGATCAATCGAACGTGGAGGTAGCCCAGCGCCAACGGCGGCATTCGCGGCCATCGTCGAGGAAGATGTGACAAAAGGGTAGGTTCCGAAGTCGATATCTAAAAGCGCGCCCTGGGCACCTTCCAGCAAAATAGTTTTCTGTGTCCCCAGCGCGTCGTGGAGCATGTTCTGGGTATCACCGATATGGCTACGCAAGCGCTGACCATAGCCAAAATATTCCCCGTGAATTTCTTCGAGTGAGAGTGGTTGCTGTCCGTAGATCTGGGTAATCATGCGGTTTTTCTGTTGCAGAATGGTCGAGAGTTTGGCTCTGAAGGTGTCAACATCGAGGAGATCGGCCATGCGAATACCGGCGCGCGCGTGTTTGTCAACATAAGCCGGGCCAATACCGCGCTGGGTACTATCGATTTTATCTTCGCCGCGTGCCTCTTCTTCCAGGCGATCAAGCAAGAAGTGGTAGGGCATAACGACGTGAGCGCGCTCACTAATGTAGAGCCTTGAAATATCAATGCCCTGCTTCTGGAGCTGTTCCATTTCAGTGATCAACCCCTTGGGGTCCACCACAACGCCATTCCCAATAATACACGTGGTATTGGGGTAGAGAATGCCCGATGGCACGAGGCGGAAGGAAAACTCGCCCTTTTCGTGGACAACCCGATGCCCCGCGTTGCTCCCTCCCTGGTACCGTACGACAAAATCGGCACGCATCGAAAGTTCATCGATGATTTTGCCTTTGCCTTCATCTCCCCATTGTGCGCCAATAACTGCGATGACCGCCATGATATGTTCCTCTCAGCTTTCTATGTTCGCTTGCCTGTGCAATCACGGGTAAGCCCGTGTCACATTACATTACAATTTCTCTGCTTGTCAATGCTCTATTCTCAGGGTTGTCGGATATAATTGAGCAATAATTGATCCGTGATGGCTTCAATTGGTGCTCGATTATCGGTAAAAACCAGGCCGTTTTTCTGCGCATGCGCTGGTTGAACGACGGGAATGACTTCACTGGCAACCTGGCTCATCACTGAGTTGTGCGCGGAGTGTTCGAGATTTGACTCAAACGTGGCTGTGTTGGTCGGTTGCATCGTTGCTATCACTTCAGTGTTGAAAGTTCCAGGTACATTAAATGTATACACGCTAGGAAAAACCTGGCTCATGGTGTTAACAAAGGCTTGGATGAGGCGATAATCATGGGTCGTGTGGGCTGTATTCAGCACAACGGTGCCAGTTGGCGAGAGATGATCGCGGATTTGCTGGAAGAATTCTTTGGTCGTCAATTGAAACGGGATATAGGGTTGTTGAAAGGCATCGATAGCCATCACATCATACTTTTCGTGCGTTGTTGCGATGAACATGCGGCCATCTTCAGCGTGAATGTGCAGATTCGGTTCGGTCATCCCGAAATATTTCTGTCCCGCCTTGATAATGTCGGGGTCGATCTCAACGCCATCGATGGGTACTGGACCATAGACCTGCGTGAATTGATGCGCGACCGTGCCACCCGCGAGGCCGATAATGCCAACGCGGTGCAGCTTTTGTGGTGTAAAACCAGGATTAAAATACGGTGCGGCGAGAAAATAATCCCAGTACCAACCGGTGAGGATATGATTGGGATCTGGATAATAGACGGAATGAATAGCCTGTCCTTCATTCAATATCAGGTCCCGTGTGCCATCAGGCTGTTGCGTGACCTGAATATAGTTGTAGGCCGACTCTTTCTCATATTTCAAATAAGGAATGTTTTTGAGCGGACCTAACGGCAAGACAAGCAGGATCAGCGCAATAGCGAACGCTGGCCGCCAGCGCGGACGCAATCCCCATAATGAAGCAGCAAAGAGGAGTGCCCCGAAAATGAGCAATGTGCGGCGGACACCAAAGGTTGGAATGAGCCACAGGACGGGCAGAAACGCGCCCAGAATACTCCCAAAGGTTGAGATGGCGTAGAGCGAGCCGCTAATGCGCCCACTGGCTCCAATATCTTTGGTGGCGAGGCGGATAGCGAATGGTGAGACCAATCCCAACAAAATGACCGGAATCGCGAACAGGAGCGCGCTACCAATCAACGAAGTCGCAAAAATACCTACCGATATCTGGGCCATGGCGGCGACCGACCAGCCCAGAATCGGCTGACTCACAAAGGGAATAATGCAGGTGGCAAGTCCAGCCAATGAGGTCACTACGCATAGCACGCGAGTCGATGGATAGCGATCAGCCAGCCGCCCACCAACAAAGTAGCCGACGGTGAGATAAATTAAGATCAGCCCGATAAGCACTGCCCAGATGTACAGTGAGGTGCCGAAATAGGCAGCGAGCAGATGCGATGCGCACATTTCGAGTGCAAGTGAAGTCATGCCGCTGACAAAAACGAGGAATACCAAGAAATATTTCAATGTTTCCCTAACCTTACTACCTATCCGAACACCTGAACGCTAGCCACGCCAGTGGTGTTGATGATCGGAAGAAAGAATTTACTGTGCTGGCGTAACAAATTGGAATTTGGCAAGGACGTTGGTGAATGCTTGTCCGTTAACCGTTGGAAACTGGCTGGTAGGAGCATTCAGTTCAATGATATATCCGTTTCCCTGATGAATGTTGGCGTATACCGTCACTTGTTCTTGCTGACTGTCTCCTTGATAATATGCTGTGGCTTGCAACCACGTATCGCCACCAATGTTGGCGCTGGTGTTCCCCGTTGGGGCGGTATAGCCCGGTTTTGTGGAGAAGTTTGTTTGTAAATCGGTATTCAAGAGCGTCCCCGCGTCAGTACTGGTGGCTCCCTGTGCCTTCGCGACCGCGTACTGATCCAGTTGCGACGGATTTGAAAACTGCGCTCCATTAGCGTTGGGCGCTGCTCCAACCTGCCATGTACCGGGATATTCTGCTTGAAAACCATTGCCGATACATTGTTGATTGCACCAGGCAAAACCGGCGTCAGGTGGTGGCGTTGGCGTAACAGTGGGGGCAGGTGTAGGAGTGGGCGTGGGCGATGGGGTTGGTGTCGGCGTTGGTGCAGTTGTGGCGACAACGGTTGGCTGTGGTTGTTTGGCCTGCTGATTGCTCGGTTGGTTCCGGGTAAAGAGAAAAGTTCCGAGCACAACTGCACCGATCAAGACGGCAACGCAGCAAATACTGGCGACCAGAATGACTGTGCTATTATTCTGCTTGTTCTGGGTGGGGAGTGTTGATGGAAAACCTGTTGCGTTGTTATTGTACCCCTGCCTCGGATCTGACATCTGTTGGGGATAGCCGGGCGCACCGAAATTACTGTTTTGCCACGGCCCCCCCTGAGGCATATATTGTCCAGGCGCATAGTTGCCGTTGGGCGAAGACCAATTGGGAAAGCTTTGTTGTGGATAAGCTCCCGGAACGCCGTTAGGCAGGCTACTCATGGCCTCGGTTGCATCTTGGTAGAACTCGTCCTGGAAGCCACTACGCCCTGCTTGCGTTGCTAGTGTCTTGTCCGCGTCCCCCACGCCTGGCTGCGACATCTGAGGCGTCATGGGCATACCACACTGCCCGCAAAATGTTTCTTGCTGACCTACCTCGTTGCCGCACTGTGGACACTTCATCTGCCGAACCTCGCTCTGCATTGTATCTTGAAAAGATCTTGGGTTATGAACATACTAGCGCCCATTATAACGGATATCTTCAGGTTAGTATAGGGTGTGGTGCTTTCAGATGCGAGCATATTACTGAATTGATTGGCTTCAGATCTAAGATGATGCTGCTTGCTCGATAGTAATTTCCTGCAAGCCATGCGTATAGTGATGATACGCGATCATACGTGGCGCTTCCTGCCTGGTGGGCGTAAAGGGACCGCAAACGATAACCCAGACCCAGGGAATGCGCTGCTCCAGGTTGACGCGCTGCATATTTCGACGATCCGTATCGCTTGCCATGGGATAGCCGGTTGGGTGACTATGGTACACGCCAATGGGCGGTAATTCGTGGGTGAGTTCGACGGTGAGCAGCTCTTCGGGATCGAACTCGAAGTAAACGGACGAGTCTGCGATGTTGCGCAAGGGATAGGCCTGCTCTGCGAACCAGTTACCCTGGGCATCGGTATGGCCCAGGAGTACGCCGCATGCTTCGATAGCCGTTCTTTGCGCTACATCATCAAGCAACGCGTTCAAGGCATGGTCACTCAGCGTCAACGTGGCATCATCTGTTTTTTGCATGAGCTACGCGTAATCCTCTCTATCCTTAATCATGTTCGCGCTCTTTCTTGCGGTGGTGCTCTCTCACCATTTCGATGACGAGGGCCAGCCCGATGATGAAGGGGGCGTCGATACCGGGCGCGACATCGACGGCATAGCTATCGCGGAAGAGCGACAAACGGCGTCCAACATAGCCCAGATGATTGTTATTACCATCGGTGATCTGAAAATCCCAGTTCCACAGATCGCCAGCGATATGAAAAACCATCCCATTGTCCCCTTGCACCTTAAATTTTTCCCCAAAGATTTTGAACTGCTCGTGCACACGTCCCCAATGTTGACCATCGCGGTAGAGATCGTAGCAAGGGAACAGAGACAACAGGCGCTGCTTGATCTGTAGCAATGGCTGCCCCGACTGGTGATCGTACATCATCAGATTATCGCCGATGTGGAAGAACTTGCCTCGTACATCCAAAACGGGGCGGTTGGCTTCGTCACGCACGGAAAAGGACTCGGTCAGCGCCCAGGCTCGCTCTCGTAAATGGTAACGCATGGAAAATATGCTCCTTCAACTCGCTGAAATAGGGCCACGTGCCTTCTCTCTTTGCTATTACAACACATACTTATAACGTAAAACGTGTGGTTGTATCCAAAAGCATAGCACTTTTGTGACCATGTAATAAGTAACGAGCCATCGCAGCGCATTGATGAGCGATGTTGCCTCACCACTACGTGCGTGTTCCCTGACCATAAGCAAGACTACGGCTGAGCAACGGTCTGTAAGAATTGCTCTTTGCTGAACGCACGCAGGTCTCCAATGTGATTGACGGTAATATCGGGCGTGAAGTGCTCTGGAAACGGCTCCAACGCGTATTTTCCCTGGCGCACGAATACCGTGGTGACGCGCCTCCCCAGCGCATTTTTTATGTCGGCCAGAATCGACGGTTTGTCGTCGATCATAACATAATGGTCGCCAGGGTAGAGCTTCATCATCTCGTCCAGGTGCTGCTGCTTGTGGACGTAGAGCAGCACACGACCTTTCACCGCTTCGGCCAGGTTACTATTCAGGACCTTTTCTGCCTGGAAATGCTGATCACCGTCAGAAACGATCACGGTAACGCCCAGGGTATTGAGGTAGAGCACTGTTTCGAGGGCGTCTGGATAGAGTGCTTTTTGAAATGGGTAGTTATTAAAGATCGATTCAACGTGCTGGTAGGTCAGTTCGTCCATTTTATCCAGCGGAGTTTCCTCGCGTAGACGCCGTAATGAGAGCGGAATATCAACTACGCCCTTCTCTTTCCGGACGTCTTCGTAAATTTGCCAGAAACGTTGTGCAAGCTCTGGACTAACTTCACCCCGCAGGTGTTCATCTAAATCTTTTTTGACGTCGTCGTTCGCCAAAAGGGTATTATCAACATCAAGCCAAAAAACAAGCGTGGACATAAAATCTTCTCTCTCATGTTTGCTAATCACGGCGTGTCGGTCGCACCGATGTAGGTACCGGCACCCCCTATTATATCTCCTATTTGGGAAGATGCATGGCCCGACCTCGTTTTGTATCCTACGTCAACGATGCTGTACTCTATTTCGATGTGTTTATGTACGGCTCTTTTATGCTAGAAATAGACGGATGAAATGATCCTTTATAGGATACAAGAGCAGGTAAAGATGATGATATGGGTACGTATAAGGTAGGGCGTCGGCGTGCTCTGCTCACGGGTGTTGTAGGGTTAGGCGTGGTGGTAGCTAGCTGTAACATCAGTCCACAGCTTGAAGCGCGGATCTCTCGTGCACTGTCCCTCATGAGAAGATCTGCCGCACCGGGCCAAACGCTCACGGTGTATCAGGATCGCTCTGTGAGCAATTACAGTGGCTTCTCTGCGGTTGCGTGGTCACCTGCTGGCAAATATATTGCCGCCGGTGGCCTGGGCCATCACGCGGAACTGTGGGATGCTGTGACGGGAAGCACCTACCAAACGATACAGGCAACCACCGAAAGCGCTTCATTGTGTTGGTCGCCCGATGGGCGCTACCTGGCGCTGGGTGGAGGTGACTACACTCCCGCTGACCTGCATCTCGTCTGGGTGTGGGATACGCGTACCAGTAGTTTTCGTGTCAAATACGCGGGGCATCACGATCATATCAATGCTGTGGCCTGGTCGCCCGATGGCAGTAGGATTGCTTCGGCGAGCAACGACCAAACTGTTCAGGTCTGGGATGCGCTCAGCGGACGGCACCTGCTCACGTATACCGCCCATCATACGCTGATTTCGTATCTTTCCTGGTCGCCCGATAGCCAGTTTATCGTTTCGGCCACCAGTGACCTGCTCAGTGGCATCGTCTCCCCCACGGTGCGCGTATGGAATAGCCGCACTGGCGAGGATGTTGTAGCGTATAAAGGCTGGGCTGATGCTGTGGCCTGGTCGCCAGCGAGCGCCACCATTGCCATGGGCGATTATCAAGGTATGGTGTATCTGCGCGATGCCATGACGGCAAAAGTGCGCTCTTCGTACAAAGCTGGCTCCGCCGCTATATTGGCCCTGGCCTGGTCGCCGCATGGGGCACACCTTGCCGCTGCCGGTGGTAGTACCCAATCGTACGAGCACGATGGCTTTGCCCAGGTGCGCACACTCGCTGCAGGACAGACGCTAGCCTATCACGGCCACACGCTCGCGGTTTTGTCGGCCTCCTGGTCGCCTGATGGTTCACGCATCGTTACCTCCTCCTACGACAAGACCGCCAAAGTGTGGCAGGCACTTTCGTAGTGCTGCCAAACGCGCCACAAAGGTGTATACTTATAGGCGCAGTTCGATGCAATAGTGCGAGAGGGTAGATCGTGAAAGTCATCTTTTGGAGTAAAGATTTTGCCGGTATCGAGGGTGCTGGTTTGGGGTTTAATCATCGGCGTCCTATGGCTCAGTCATGGCAATATCAGGGACGTGTCCAGCATCGTGACTGGCAGGGCAGCTTTGCATGCTCCTGGGAGGACGCGCAGCAGACGACGGCGCGTGCCCCCCGCATCGTATGGACGGTACAGGGTGATGCTCGTTTGTTTGGTTTAGCTGCTGCTTTGAAGTCGATGGGTTTAGCTGTCGAGGTTGAACAAGACTAGGTTCTTAATTCCGAAACCCAACGCCGCTGCGCAGCTAGCGCTCCGCGCTCAGGTTTTCGGATAGGTAGTAGATTTTGGTAATAATATATGCAGACAAATGTAGAAAACGAACGCAAACGTGTTCTTTTATTGATGACGCCCGCTACCTATCGAGCAGGCGCTTTTTTGCAGGCGGCCGACGCCATGCATCTGGATGTGGTCGTTGGCCTTGATCTGCCGGAGACCCTGGCCGACTACTGGCATGTGCCTCTGGGCGTAGATTTTAACGACATTCCCACCTCGGTCCGCACAATCACAGAATTTGCCCAGGATCATCCCTTCGCCGCTATACTTTCGGTGGATGACAGCGCCAGCGAGTTAGCCGCGCAAGCCAGTTCCGCGCTAGGTCTGGCGCACAATACTCCTCAAAGCGCCGAGGCTGCTCGTGACAAATTGTTGATGCGGCGCTTGATGTCGGCTGGTGGCGCTCCCTGCCCTATTTTCCGCGAGTTCTTTCTTCGCGACGATCCCCAGCAGATTGCCACGCAGGTCACCTATCCCTGTGTCGTGAAGCCGCGTCGGCTCTCAGGCAGTCGGGGCGTCATCCGTGCAAACGATCCCACTGAATTTCAGGCGGCATTTTTACGCTTGAAGCGCCTCTTGTTAAGTGAGGGCTACGCCGAGCAAGAGACGTCGTTCCTGGTGGAAGATTTTATCCCTGGTTTCGAGGTTGCGCTCGAAGGATTGTTGACTCATGGTCAGTTGAAGGTATTGACGCTGTTCGACAAGCCCGATCCTCTGGATGGCCCGTTCTTCGAGGAAACCATTTATGTAACACCATCGCGGCTTGCACCCGCTACGCAAGCCGCCATCGCCCAATGCGTAGCCGTCGCCGCGCACTCCCTGGGCCTGCACGAAGGGCCAATCCATGCTGAGTTGCGCGTCAATGAGCAAGGTCCCTGGATGTTAGAGATGGCCGGGCGCTCGATTGGTGGCCTGTGCTCAACGGTGCTTGAGTTTGGCTCAGGCATGTGCCTGGAAGAATTGATTTTGCGCCACGCCATCGGTGAAGAGGTCACGAGCGTTGAGCGCGATCAGCACGCAGCCGCTGTAATGATGATTCCTATTCCTGGGGCTGGCATGCTCAAGAGTGTGCATGGCGTCGAGGAGGCGAAGTCGGTGCCGCTGATTACCGGCGTGGAGATTACTGCCAAACTGCATCATCTGCTGGTGCCGTTGCCCGAAGGCGCGAGCTACCTTGGCTTTATCTTCGCGCGTGGTGCCACTTCACAAGAAGTCGAGCAGGCACTGCGGCAAGCACACGGCTGCCTGCACTTCGACATCAGAAAAGAAATACTGATACTCAGTAGTCCGGTGGCGCGCTAAAAAGAGAGGCCATGCCCAAATTACCCACTACTTATTCCGAAAACCTGAGCGCGGAGCGCTCAGGTTTTCGGAATAAGGTCCTAGTATGACAAAATAATCGTAGACTTCCATCACAAAATATGCGATACTCTGCAATAGCTACCTATCGTTTATGGTTGGAGGTTTCCCGGTGTCCTCAGCGTATCCACCCTTTGGGGGTGTGCCTTCTCAAGCCTGTCAGCGTTGTGGTGCGCCTGTGCCGATGAATGAAGCACAATGTCGCAATTGTGGGTATTATCGTGTGCCTGCTGCGCAGCCTGCGCCTTTGCCTCCTCAACCGCCCGTCAACAATCGCCCTGGATCATTTTCGGGGCCGCAGCAGGCATCATCTCAACCAATGTGGGCTTCACAAAATTTTTCACCAGCAGCCCAACCAGCCACACGTGCTAACGCGCAGCCTCCCATGAGAACTGGTCCCTTCACTCCTCCTGGTAATATCCCTCCCGCTGCGCCACGGCCAACGGCTGCGCGCCGAGGTCGATCACGGCTGGCTATGCTCCTCGGCCTGGTTGCGCTGGGCCTGCTTGTGGTTGCGGCTGCACTGTTTGGCGCGAGTTGGTTCTCTGGTGGTCAGCCTACGCAGGCGCAGCAGGCCACTCCCAACGCCACGCCGCTTTTTGCCGACGACTTTGGCAATAATACGCATGGCTGGTCGTTGCAAAGCGAGCCTGGAAAATTTAGCGCTACAGTCAGCGCAGGCGCGCTAACGCTGGAAGACGATAACCATGACCTGCTCTGGGAGATGGTGCCGGGTCAGGGGAGCAATAAAACCTTTGGCGACTTTCAGCTTTTTGTCGATGCCACGCAAACAAAGGGTGACCAGAACAACGGCTATGGCGTGTTCATTCGCGGCACGCTGGACCAAAACGGCAGCGATTTCACGACGTTTTACCGTTTTACCCTCTACGGCGATGGTTCATTTGCCGTGTACAAAGGCATGACCGATGCCAATGGGCAGATCACCAATACGCCGCTGGTGAACGATACCATGAACTCGGCCATTGCGGACGCTGGTGGCGTCAATCACATCGTCATTGATGCCAAAGGATCTTCGCTGGCCTTTATTGTCAATGGCCAAACCTTGACCACCGTCTCGGATAACAGCTTTGCCAGCGGCCTGAGCGCCCTGTTCGTCAACAACCTGACCACCTCCAAAACCGGGGCGCAGGCCACGTTTTCCCATCTGCGCATCTACCCCGCGTCATCACAATGATCTCGCGCTGTCTATTCCTCTTCGGTCAGCACGCGTGCGTACACAGCGGGATCGACGTTGCCTCCACTGACGATACAGCACACGCGTTTTCCAGCGAAGCGCGTGGGATCTTTGAGCAGCGCCCCTAAAGCAAGCGCTCCGGTAGGCTCTACCTTGAGATTCATGCTACGGAAATACAGTCGTAGCGCTTTTTTTGTGATTTCGTCCGGTACAGCAATGATATCGGCCAGACCGTGTTGCAAGATTTCCCAGTTAAGGTGTCCCAGGCTCACGGTTCGTGCTCCATCGGCGATGGTCGCGGGTTCTTGTTCGTTTGCTATCAATTGCCCACCACGCAGTGAGCGAGCAGCATCGTCTCCGGGTAGCGGCTCCGCTCCGATGATTTCGGTGTCCAGTTGCAAATAATCGCGCGCAATAACCAGGCCGGAACTCAGGCCACCACCACCAATCGGCACGATGACCGCGTCAAAGCTGAAGGCGGCGAAAATATCTTTGCCCAGCGTGGAATTGCCGGTCACGACGCGGTAATCATCATACGCCTGGGCTCGAAACGCGCCCTCCGTCGCCGCCATCAGTTGCGCAGCGCGTTCGTCGCGGCTGACGCGTTTCACGTCGATCAGATCGACCTGGCCGCCATAGGCTTGCACCGAAGCGATTTTGACCTGGGCCGAGGTCTCCGGCATCACCACCGTACACGTCTTCCCCAACAACCTGCTGGCATAGGCCACAGCCTGCCCAAAGTTGCCCGAAGAGGCGGCGATGACGTGCTGCTGTGGCACGCTTGAGAGCAGGTTATAGGCGGCGCGAAATTTGAAGCTGCCTGTATATTGAAATGTTTCGCTGGCGATGGTCAGATCGCAATTGAGTTGCTGCGCAAGTTGTGGGCAAGGCAACAGGAAGGTGGAACGCAGATGGTGCGGGAGGGTCTCCCAAACGGTATCGATGTAGTGTGGAGTAAGTTCTGGGGCTGTCGTATAGTTTCGCATGGTAGTACTTCTCATTTCTTATTTCATGGTTGGTAGCATGCTTTGTATTCTACCATAAGTGACGGTTGCTGAATTAGGGCTGCTACCTCAGCGTGCGGGTGAAATGGTGATAAAATGGAAGAGATACAAGAGATAGCAGAGATGAAAGGAAAGTATTCGCATGGATGAATTACGCTCCTTAGATCAGCCAGGTAAGGACATCGTTGAACGCTACTATAATGAGGAGTCGCACGTTGAATGGCAGCGTCTGGAGCGGCATCGGACAGAATTTGCTATCACCATGCGTACGCTGACAGATTATCTTCCTCCAGCACCACAATCTGTACTGGATGATGGTGGCGGCCCGGGCAGGTATGCACTGGCTCTTTCCTCGCTTGGATATCAAGTCACGCTCCTCGACCTCTCACAAAGCAATCTTAACTTTGCACGACAAAAAGCTCACGAAAATAAAGGCTCTATTCATCAGTATATACATGGGAATGCACTCAACCTATCTTCTTGTAGCCATAAGAGCTTTGACGTCGTCCTGCTGCTTGGCCCATTGTACCATCTACTGACCGAGCCTGAGCGGCAACAAGCAATTTGTGAAGCCTGGCGTGTGCTTCGTCCTGGTGGGCTCATCTTCACTGCCTTCATTACCCGCTACGCTGCTTTCCGCGACCTTGCCAGGAACTCCCCCTCTATCCTGCTTGAGAAGCGAGCCGAATGGGAAGAAATATTGCGCACTGGGGTCTATCATGCTGGTCAGGGAGTCGGATTCACGGATGCCTATTTTGCCCGCCCCTCTGAAATCGTGCCACTCATGGAAGAGGCCGGTTTTGAGACCCTCGAGCTTGTTGGTTGCGAAGGCATTGTTGCCCGCAATGAAGAGCAGGTCAATCGGCTCACGGGTGATGCCTGGCAAGCGTGGATAGATTTGAATTATCGACTAAGCAAAGAACCCTCGCTCTATGGAGCCGCTGACCACCTGCTATATGTAGGCAGGAAACTTGAATCTTGCTGATCTGACTCTGACGGCTCCCCGTGCTGAAGCAGCGGGGGTTCTGAGCGGCGCTTCCACGCTTCTAGCCGTCCTCGACGAGCGAGGAGAGCTGGCTCTTGTGTCGTTTCGCTCGAGATGTTGAGGCCGAGGGGCTGCAGACGGGCTCCGGCTCTGGGAACGCCAAAGCTTCGGGGCAACGACTGCCCCTCTTTCGCCCGTTGTGCTACCCGAGCGTTGGCGGCCCGCAGACGCGCCTCCGCACCTTCCCAGGCAATGACTGCCCGAGCACACGAGGGGATGAGATGGTCTTGATCAAGGGTGGAGGCCAGAAAGGCGGAGTACAGATCCCGCTGGACTGGACCCACGCCGCAAGCACAGTGATGCCAGCGTCGCGAGAGCGGCTTTTTCACGCACTTCCCACAGCCGTGACAAAATTGGCTGAGTCGGGTGGTGCGCGTGGAAACTTCGAGCAGGGTGCCGCCCGTCCGTGGCCCCGGTGCGTCTCAGGTGTTCGACAAACATCCCTGGGGCTCGCAGACCCACGCTCCTTCCATACTGTTTCTGCCACGCCTTGTACGACAGTTTTTCGAGAATGATGGTGGTGCCCATCGCGATGATCTCATGGACCTTTTTTCCGTGCAGGCTCTTGCGGTGGGCACAAAGCCGGCGCTCTTTCTCTGCCTTGCGCTGGCGGGTGCGCTCGTAGCCCTTGCTCGTTTTCCAGCGCAGTCGCCGCTTGCCCTGCTTCTTGATGCGGCCCTGGGAATCGTAGTTGTCCGAGTTGGCCGCGCTCCGCTGCCGATCCATCTTCCGAGGCACTCGGCGAAGCGCCCGTGCATCGGGAGTCAGTTCCTCACCCAAGACCGACAGGCTCGCCTCGCCTGTTCGTGGAACCAGCGCGATGGAGGAGGGTCCCAGATCCGCCCCGATGACGTCGGTCCCCACCATATGCTTGGGCTTGTGATGGGGAACGCCGATCGTTCGCCAACTGCACCACGTAGCGATAGCCCTGGCAGTCGGCCCCCTGCGCTTGTG
>DATAYF010000701.1:0-3187 GCA_036272735.1 Ktedonobacteraceae bacterium | reverse complement strand
ATACTGCTTTTCGGAGCAGTGGGGTACTGTCAATCACCCCTGAAGCCCAGTCCTAACGGATGTGGGCAAGCCACCGCATTCATGCGTGTGGTCATTGACACGTTATATGGTATCCTTTAGAGGTAGGAAACGATATCTATCTATCGTCAATATGGTGCTATGCCCGCTTTGGAGAGATGCCCTATGAAGTTTCAGCCTTTTGAGGATACGCCTGGTCTGTTGCAAAACACTCCTTTTCCCGACCTGGTAGTGCTGCGCCAGCGCTTCCCTCGCCCTCGCGTTGCCGATGTGCCTGCGGAGGTTGCTCGCGTAATAGAGCAGGCCGACGTTGCCCGCAACCTGCAACCCGGCTCCCGTATCGCCATCGCCGTTGGAAGTCGGGGTATCGCCGATATCGCGCCCATCGTGCGCTCGCTTGTGGCGACGTTGCGGCGTTATGGTGCCGAACCCTTTATCGTGCCCGCGATGGTTAGCCATGGCGGTGCGACCCCCGAAGGGCAACAGGCTGTCCTGGAAAGCCTGGGCGTGACGCAAGATTTCGTCGGCGCTCCCATTATTTCTTCGCTCGACGTGGATGTCCTGGGCTACTTACCCAATGGGCTGCGTGTGCATATCGACCGTGCCGCGCATGCCGCCGATGGCATTATCGTGGTCAATCGCATCAAGCCACATACCGATTTTAGTGCACCCATCGAAAGCGGCCTATCGAAGATGACCGCGATTGGCCTGGGCAAGCATGCCGGAGCGATCACGCTCCATTCGTGGGGCGTCGAAGGATTACGCCAACAGGTGCCAGCGGTTGCCAGATTTGTCGCGGCGCATGCCAGGATTTTGTGCGGCCTGGCTATCCTTGAGAACGCTTATGACGAGGTTGCCGAGTTGGTAGTGATGCCTCCCCAAGAGATCGGCGCTCAGCTAGAGCAGCAGTTGTCGCAGCGGGCTAAAGATCTGATGCCACGATTGCCCTGGGACACGCTCGACGTGCTGGTCGTCGATCAACTGGGCAAAAACATCAGCGGCGCTGGTATGGACCCGAACATCATTGGTCGCATGCGTTGCACCGAGCAGCAAAAAACCACGGCTACACAAATTACCAACATCAGTGTGCATGACCTGACCGACGAGTCGCACGGCAACGCGATTGGTCTTGGCCTGGCGGATTTTACCACGGCTCGCTTGCTCGATAAAGTAAATCTACAGGCGATGTATATCAATGGTATAACGGCTGGCGTGATTGCCATGAACTCGATCAAAATCCCGATGGTCTTAGCCACGGATCGGCAGGCGGTCGCGGCGGCCATGCATGCCAGCGGTCGTCCTGATACGCGTCAGATTCGTTTGGCGCGCATTGAAAACACGCTACGTCTGGAATATATTCTGGCGAGCGCCAATTGTGTCCACACGTTCCGTAGCGGCAGCGATATCGAAGTGCTGGGTGCGTCTGCGCCCTTTGGCCTGGAACCTGACGGCTCGTTATCTCCGTTCGCACGTGTGCGCGTGCATGATGCTTAGCTCATGCAGAAAGGGAAATTCATGGATACGCAGAAAGCTTCTCCTCAATTACATACCGTTGTGACAGGTTTTGCCAGGCGTGGCGACGTGGTGCCTCTGCACGAGGTGGCTGTGCTGCTGCATGCTCGTGATGATGTCGCGGTCGCACGCCTGCCTTTGAGTAAGGGCGTGATCCTGCGCTTGCCCGCGCATGCTGTCGGGGGCGAACGCTCACTCGAAATAACGCAGCGCATCCTGGCGGGCCATAAGTTCGCGCTGCACGATATCGCTGAAGGCCAGCCGGTACGTCGCTATGGTTCGATTATCGGCTTCGCCACGCAGCCTATCGCGGCCGGTACTCACGTACATAGCCACAATCTCGCGGTGGGCGATCTCAAGCAGGTGTATGAATATGGCGTGGATTATCAGCCCGTGACGCAGCTTCCGGTGGAGCAGCAGCGCACATTTATGGGCTATCGGCGTCCCGATGGCAAGGCCGGTACGCGTAACTACATCGCGATCATCAGTTCTGTGAATTGTTCCGCCTCGACGGTGCGTTTTATCCAGCGCCGCTTTGGTGAAGAGGCGTTGCGAGCATATCCCAACATCGATGGCGTCATTGGTCTCACGCATAAAAGCGGCTGTGGCATGCGTCACGGTGGGGCTGCGATTGCCCAATTACAGCGTGTGCTGGCCGGTATGGCGGCGCACCCCAACATCGGAGCCTACGTGCTGGTCGGTCTGGGCTGTGAAAGCAACCAGATACAGGAGATGCTTGAGAGCATGGACCTGGCGTCCGGCCAGCGTGCCTCGTGGAAAAAGCCGCTCTTCCTGACCATCCAAGAAAATCGTGGCGTAGCTGATACCGTCGAAGAGGCGGCGCGTGTCATTACTGAATTGCTTCCCGTCGTTAACGACGTACGCCGCGAGCCGATCCCTATCTCCGCGCTGAACCTGGCTCTGCAATGCGGCGGTAGCGACGCCTGGAGCGGCGTTACCGCCAATCCCAGCCTTGGCTATTGCGTCGACGAGCTGGTGCGCCAGGGTGGAACCGCTGTATTGAGTGAGACGCCAGAAATTTATGGTGCTGAACATATTGTGTTGCGTCGTGCGCGTTCTCGTGAGGTTGGCGAACAATTCGTGCAGCGTTTGCGCTGGTGGGAGCACTACACGGCCATGAACGATATGGAGATGGACAATAACCCTTCGCCCGGCAATAAGCTTGGTGGCTTAACCACCATCTACGAGAAATCGCTCGGTGCCATCGCCAAGGGCGGCTCTACTCCGCTTAATGCCGTCTACAACTACGCCGAACCAATTACCGAGCGCGGGCTGGTGATTATGGACACCCCCGGCTATGATCCCGTCTCGGTTACGGGTCAGGTGGCTGGTGGCGCGAATATCATCGTCTTTACGACCGGTCGTGGCTCGGCCTTCGGTTTCAAGCCCGCCCCCTCGATTAAGGTGGCTTCGAACACAGCTCTGTACGAGAATATGAGCGGCGACATGGACATCAACGCCGGGGTCGTGCTCGATGGTGTTAGCACGCAAACTGTGGGTATGCAAATTCTCGACGAAGTCATCGCGGTCGCTAGCGGCAAGCAGAGTAAAAGCGAGGCGCAGGGCATCGGCGAAGAAGAGTTCTCCCCCTGGATACTTGGGGCTACCATGTAAAAAACGGTAGTGGCGGTGTAAA
>DATAYF010000700.1:0-9594 GCA_036272735.1 Ktedonobacteraceae bacterium | reverse complement strand
TAATACCGCATTCAACTGTCCCGCATAATCGGTCTGCGCCATTCCGTATAAGCCTCCGTTCTTTATGGATAATTTCATAGTAACAAATATAGAGCTCGTTTGTACAGGCATACGCATCTCTCTGCTTGATAATTGTCACGGGTAATTATATTTTCCAGCAATATGAAGATGAAACGGCTTGGCCTATAGAGGTACAGAAAGGAAAGCAAAAACGAGGAAGATCTCCTTTGCGCTAATGGTTTCCGCTCAGGGAGCAGGAGTGCTGGTGGTGATATGATGGAAGGGAACACTACGAGACGGAGAGGAATTTATAGATCACATGATAGAAGACTATAAGAATAGCGTAACCCACACGAGCAGCAGTGACACACCAGCATTTAGGGCTGAGGTCGGTTTCGATGCTGGCATAGGATCGACGGTAATTAGCCTGGGCTACACAAACGCCACAAACCCGGCGCACAACCTGCTGGCGTGCATCGCCTCCGACCTGGGGAGCAACCTGTTTCGCTTACAGACCGGTGAGCACGAGTTAATCTATTGCGAGCAAGACCTGCTCAAGCAGAGAAATTTTACCGGCGACTTTGTGCTCTGGCCGCTGCCCAACAGGATAAGGGACAAGCGCTACATCTATCAAGGCCACGAGTATTCGCTTGCGGATATCAAGCGACCTCAGGGTAACGCGGTGCTCATTCATGGACTGGTGCTGGACCAGGTATGGCAATATGAACAACCCGTGGTCACAAGCGACGCCGCCAGCGTCACTACCTTTATAGATATCACGCAAGAAAGTCCACACTACGCCGCCTATCCGTTCGAGAGTCGCCTGTCGTTGACCTACACGCTGACCAGTGACGGCCTGAGCACAACGTATCACGTGCACAACAAGGGTCAACACACATTGCCCTTCGGCTTTGCGCTGCACCCTTATTTCTCGCTACTCTCTGGTCCCGATGACACCTACATCAGCCTGCCCGCCGACGCGGTGATGGAGGCAGATAGCGACCTGTTGCCCACGGGACGCATGCTCGACGTAACGACACTGATGTACGCCATGTTCGATCTGCGCCAACCCGTGCGTAAGGGCAACTTAAATCTGGACCACGTCTACACCAACATGCACCCACACGCACCCGTAGTTATAGACTATAGGAAGCAGCACATGCAATTGCAGATCAGTACGAGCGAAGACTTTACGCACGCGGTCATCTACGCGCCACCTTCGGACCCCTTCTTCTGTCTGGAGCACCAGACCTGCTCAACTGATGCCATCAACCTAAACAACCAGGGTGCCGAGCAGCGAAAAATAGCGCACCTTCAGGAAGTCACTCCAAACGCAACCAGTAGTGGCACGATTAATTATCGTATTAGATATATCTAAATTATATAAATGATAGGGATGAGCATGAAAATCCCTGCGGCATTTTCATGCTCATCCCTATCATTTATGCAAACCTCCTGTCATTGACGGTTGGGTGTACAGGTGGTATAGTTCGTGGTTGGCTGAGGAGGATTATTCAATTGAACAGATTGACGGCCAGTATTCTCGTGCTGCTTGGTGCGGCCTCATATGGTATGTTGTCCACGATTGTCAAGTTAGGCTATCAGGCAGGTTTTACCCCCGCTGAAATCACAGGGTCACAAGTATTGCTCGGCTGCATCGGCTTGTGGCTTATCTGCTTACCCTCTATACGACAACTGCGTCCGCTCTCGAAGCAAACCATCATCAAGTTGATACTGAGTGGCACGTTCGCGGGACTTACAGGCGTATTCTACTATCTCGCGTTGCAGACCATCAGCGCATCGTTGGGTGTGATTTTGCTGTTCCAATTTGTGTGGATGGGTATTCTGTTCGATTGGATACTAGAAAGGCGCAGGCCCGGCAATAATCAATGGATTGCACTGGTTTTCGTGCTGATTGGAACGGTGCTGGCGGCAGGCACGCAGGCGCTCATCGCCCCCAAGATCAGCGTATGGGGCATCATCTTTGGTCTCCTGGCAGCTGCTACATATACCGGTACATTAAGCGTAAACGCACGCGTAGCCACAGAGGTCCCACCCATTATACGCGGTAGCTTGATGACCACGGGCACGATGCTGATTACCTTGCTTATTTATCCGCCACAGTTTTTCTTCAACGGCTCGCTCGTGCACGGCCTATGGTTCTGGGCGCTGCTGCTTGGACTATTTGGCGTGTTGATCCCGTCCTATTGTTATGCCAAAGGCATACCAGCTATCGGATCTGGCATGGCGACCATATTGGGTTCGGCCGAGTTGCCGGTGGTCGTCATCACATCGGCGCTAATCCTCAAGGAACCGGTAGAACTCACGCAATGGTTGGGGATCATACTGATCCTGTTCGGTATCGTGTGTACCCAACAATCGATTCGCTGGAAAAAACTGTTTGTAAAACCGGCACACTAAACAAGTAAGACATATAAAGAAACATTAATGATTTGATCAAATCATTAATGTTTCTTTATATATTGCACGCACCCCTTCACTATTATGAAGTGGGGGCGGGAGATGGAGGCACACGCATGGGCAGGTTGAAGCCCCAATTCAACATAGTGGCGGCATCAGTGAAGCGCTGGTTGATATCCTTTTCGTTGAGGATGACGCCGACCAGGTGATTCTTGCTATCGGTGGCCGCAAACACCAGGCAATAGCCAGCCTCGACGGTATAGCCGGTTTTTACGCCTACCGCACCCGGATATTCACTCAACAAATCGTCGGTAGTTGTCCATATATAGGCGTGGTGCACAGCAGAAGCAGGCAAGACATAGCGCTGCGTCTGCACAATTTGTGCAAATAGTGGATTTTGCAGTGCATAACGGGTCAATTGCGCCAGGTCAGCAGCGGTCGTGTAGTGGTTGGGGTCCGGTTTGCCAACGGCAGTTTTATAGGTCAGGCCATCCGCGTTGATGTAGTGCGTATTGCGCAGGTGCAGACGTTGTGCATCGGCATTCATGATGCGCACAAAGTTTGCCTGCGAGCCGCCGAGGGTATCGGCAATAGCGATGGCTGCGTCGTCGCCCGATGGCAGCAGTAAACCATATAGCAGATCCTTCAGGCTGATCTGGTCGCCAACAACCAGTTGCGCACTACTGCCGAAGTTCTTCTTCACCTCTTCAACAGCATCTTTTTGCACCGTCACCACGCGGTTCAGATTGCCAGAATTGAGGACCACAACCGCCGTCATAATCTTGGTGGTGCTCGCCATAGGCAGATGTTGCGCGCCATTTTTATCAAGCAGCACATGATTGGTCGTGGCGTCCAACAGATAGGCGGAACGAGCGTTTATGCTAGGAGGCGTACCGGTCACGGTCAGAACAGGAGTTGGTTTGGGAGTTGGGGCGGGATCGATCCAGGCGCGTACCCGTGGACCAGCGGGCGTCAAAAACAAGGCAAAATTGAGCAGGCAGAGCGCAACAATGATCATTACCAGCGCAATGACACGACGAACCATAGCAATATACTCCAAAACTGTAGTTGGTGCTTTGTTCCGAAGGTCTGAGCATTGCGCTCAGACCTTCGGGTATGTAGTCAGAAATATCAGCTAATAAAACGCAGAGGGGATAGGATACGTTCCGCAAATTTGGCGTACCAGGAGCGATGGTGCCAACTTTCGAGAGTAATCTCGCACATATCGGCGGTATCGCAGGCAAAAAGTTGCTGCATCTGTTGCGCGAATTCGCGACTGAAAACCTCAACATTAATCTCAAAGTTGCCAATGGAGCTTAAACGATCAAGGTTAGCAGTGCCAATGGTAGACCATTGACCATCAATGGTACAGGTTTTCGCGTGCAGCATCGTGTGACGATAGCCAAAAATACGGATGCCCGCTTTGAGGCATTCCGAAAAATAGCCATGTGAGACCCAATCAACGATGATGTGGTTAGAGATCCACGGCACCAGAATACGCACATCGACGCCACGACTGGCCGCTGCTTTGAGCGCGTCCAAAAGCGTGTGATCGGGTACAAAATACGCGTTCGTCAGCAGAATCGTATGTTCGGCACGATCAATATTTTCAATATACATGTCGCGGATCGGGAAGGTCAGGCGCAAAGCATCGTTGCCCCACAAAGTGATCAAGGGATCAAAATGACGCTGGTAGCGGCGCGTAATCTTGTTATATTTACGACAAGAACGGTTCCAAAAATCGATAAATGATTGAGCAATATCAGCAGCGGCAGGCCCTTCGATACGCAGATGTGTGTCACGCCATGACATAGCGTAGAGGCTGCCAAGGTTGTAGCCACCGATAAAACCGATGGTTCCATCCACCGCCAACAATTTGCGATGATCGAGAGCGTAGTGGCGCGGATCAATAATATGCCAGAAGCGACGAATAGACTGATAGCCCAGGGCATGCACAGGATGAAACGACGCGGGATTTTTAAAGGCACGAGGAACCACAAGGTTTCCAAAGCCGTCGTAGATAACGTAAACCGAGACACCTTCGGCGGCCTTGCGCATAAGGTGCTCCTTAAACTCTTGACCAAGGGCGTCATCTTTCCAGATAAACGATTCTAAGTAGATCGTCTCCCGCGCATTATCGATGGCCGCAAGCATAGCAGCGTAGAGTTCGCGACCGTAGCAATACAGTTGGAGCTTATTTTGACCGACCTCTACTTCGGCTGATTCGACATGCGGAAAGCTATATTGGTACTTGTGCCGATTGCGCAACGAAGAGACAAGCAAGAGCACAAAAGCCGTAACGGCTTGTGTAATCGCCAGCGAAATGAGGGCGGTCCTGACAAGTTTCAGAATAGACAGACGATGTGAATTTAGGTTATCTAATATTGTTTTTTTTGACATACGCATAAGAATAGTTGCTCGCTCACCAGGTTGTGACCATTATCATATGCTAGCCACCTGCGACGGTGGCCCTTCACAACCTTGCTAGTGCTTGAAAACGTATAGATAGGTATTATAAGCGAGGGAACCTGAATTCGTCAAAATAGCGCCCAATCAGGGCAGGGCTTTTCAACAGTCGCATACGGCCCCCGCAAGGGAGGCCGCTACCATGGCATGGCAGTCTATGATTGAGGCACATATGGCCCGATAATATGCTCGAAGCGAGGGCGATACTGCGTGGCGTGATAATCGTCGGGGTTGACGCGCCGAGGAGGCAGGTTTTTTCCTGGAATATCTGTACACACGTAGATACCATCGCGATGCGCCGCCATCACGCCATGCGTCCCTTTTTCGACCAGGCTCATCACCAGGTTGGTGTAAAAGATTGCCATGTGCTTGTCATAGACTTCCGGCTCGCCACTACGCAAGAAGTAAGTCAGGTCAATTGGCAGAAACCGAATGTTTGGCAAGCGAGTAGCCAGTTGTTCAGCCAGGAATTCAGCGACATTGGCCTTTTTGCGATGTCCATAGGCATCGGCCGAGCCGACTTCAGGTACAGTCACGCCAAGGTTGGCCCCTTCCGAAAGAATGACTGTGGAGTAGCCTTCGGGATTGCGACGATCCTGCACGATCAAGTCGGCCAGCGTATCAATCGACGCCGGAACTTCAGGAATAATCAGGCGATCCGCCCACGTCACGGTAGCCGTTTCCAAAGCGGTAAAACCAGCATCACGGCCAAACATACGAAACAGCACGGTATGGCGATGCGAACTGGCGACCGAGCGAATACGATTAATAAACTCGGTTGCGCGGCTAATCGCGGTCTGGAAGCCGATACAATAGTCGGTGCCGTGTACATCATTATCCATAGTCTTGGGAATACCCCAGACGGGAACGCCTTTCGCGTCCAGCGTCGCGGCGTAACTCAGGGTATCATCGCCGCCGATCACGACCAGGCCATCCAGATGCAGAAAATCCAGGTTTGCCAAAACTTCAGCGGTGACATCAACATGATCATCAGGCTGATGGCCTTGAGCATAGGATTGTAAGTGAGGGGGAAGATCACCCACGCGCAGGTGAGCGGGATTGGTGCGCGTCGACTGAAGAATTGTGCCGCCCTGGCGCTCGATGTTGCGTGTATTGAGGCGAGTCAATGGCATAAGGTAGCCGTCTTGCCAGGTATCGGGAGCATCTGACCGAAAAATCAGAGCATCCTGACCACGGGAGCGATCCAGCAGTGCAATCCCTCCCCACCCGGCACGTAACCCCATCACACGAATACCCATCTGCTCCGCGCGATAGACTAATGCCTTAATAGCAGCATTTAAGCCAGGAACATCGCCACCTCCCGTCAACACCCCTAACGAACGGATAGGTTGAGAAACACGTTCTGACATAATACCCCCTCGCGGAAAATAATCTCAACGGTAGTAACAGCATAAGCAACAACGTAGACTATACAAGATTGTATCACCAGTGCCCTAAAATTTACAGGTAACGCCCTGTGCAAGCTTCGTGCATGAAGGCTTGCGCCTGCTACGTTCGTATAGTTAGTGTGGTAAAGAAGAACTTGTCCAATCGAATGTCGTCAACGAGCTCATTACCACACGGTAACCGCTCAGATTTGACCCAAAGAAGATTTCCGGTAGGAGTGCAAAAATTACCTGCTCCATTTTCTCGGCTCAAAAATTCTTGCACTCCTACCAGAAACATAGCTCAATCTCTCAACGCTCTTATTCTTATCGCTCTTTATAAGAAGGGACAGACAGAGGGTTGCGCTCAGCGAAGGGTCGCTGATGCCAGTAAGGATATATTGTAGTGATCTCGCTGGCCCTGTCGAGCTTCGCGACCTGCTCGGCAGTGAGATTCCAGTCGACTGCGCCAAGGTTATGCTTGAGCTGCTCCTCGTTGCGAGCGCCAACGATGACGCTTGCCACCGTGGGACGCTGCAACAACCAGTTCAGGGCAATCTGAGCTATCGACTTGCCTGTCTCCTCGGCGATTGCATCGAGGACATCTACGATCTCGTACACTTTCTCATCAGGTATGTGTGATCCCTCTGAGCCTATCTGCTGCACTCGAGTGCCCTCAGGGGCTGGCTGGTTGCGGCGGACCTTTCCCGATAGCAACCCGGAAGCCAGAGGACTCCAGACGATAGTGCCGACCTTCTGGTCGAGGGCGAGCGGCATGAGTTCCCATTCGTACTCGCGCCCGGCCAGGGAATAAAAAGCCTGGTGAGCCACGTAGCGCGTCCAGCCGTAGGTCTGCGCGGTGGCAAGAGATTTCATCAGATGCCAGCCAGAGAAATTGGAACAGGCGATATAGCGTACCTTACCGCTTTGTACCAGGGTATCAAGCGTACGCAGCGTTTCCTCGACAGGGGTAAGCGCGTCGAAGCCATGCATCGTGTAGATATCGATATGATCCGTATTCAGCCTGCGCAGACTGTCCTCACAGCTCCTGATCAGGTGATAGCGTGAGGAACCCAGTTCGTTCGGTCCATCGCCCATCCGGAAAGTTGCCTTCGTTGAAATCAGCAACTGGTCTCGCCGTCCTGCAATAGCCTTGCCAAGAACCTCTTCCGACAGGCCTCCAGAGTAGGTATCCGCCGTATCGAACAGATTGACGCCTGCCTCCAGGCAGATATCAACCAGGCGGCTTGCCTCGGCCACATCGGTACTACCCCAGGCACGAAAAAAAGCGTTTCCGCCGCCAAAGGTAGCCGTCCCAAAGCTAAGCGCAGAAACTTTCAGACCGGAACCGCCGAGCTGCCTATATTCCATCGGGTTGCTCCTCTCTTCTACTGAATTAGAACAATGAATGTGAGCTTTAGAATGAACAGGTCCATCATCGTAGCTCCTTCCGGGAGATCATAAAAGCATAAAATAGCCCATCGTCATCTCACAATGGATAGCTTGCACTTCCTCGTGAAAACGTTACCGGATACGCGGAGGACGGGTATCTCCCTGAGCCTTTATATTACAATAAAACGCAGGCCAATTGCTCGCTCGTCTTTTTCGGTTTCCTACAATATGCAGGTAAAAAGTGCACGAATGCTAGAAAGCCAATTTTGCTTTTAAAGGCAACGATCCTCTAGCTAATCGTTAGAACAAGGACCGATTTTGTCCGCTTTGCATGTTATGATGCATCTAGAAGATACGTCAAAAGAGTGTGAAGGAGCAACGACCTATTATGAGTATGCAACCTTTCAGTATTCAGGTTCCACAAGCAACACTTGATGATCTACATGAGCGCCTGGAACACACGCGCTGGCCTGATGAGTTGGAGGGGGCAGGCTGGGATTACGGCACGAATTTAGGATATCTGAAGGAGCTTGTGGACTACTGGCAGCACAAATTCGATTGGCGAGCACAAGAGGCGAAGCTCAACCAGTCTGCGCAATTTCGCGCCGAGATCGATGGTATGGGCATCCACTTTATTCACGAGCATGGCAAGGGACCAAACCCAACACCGATTATTATCACGCATGGCTGGCCCGGTTCGTTTTTCGAAATCATGAAGCTAATTCCGCTGCTCACCGATCCAGCAGCCCACGGCGGCGATCCCGCCAACTCGTTCGACGTAATCGTGCCATCACTGCCAGGGTATGGCTTCTCCGACCGCCCACGTGAGCGCGGGATGACGCTGGCACGAACCGCCGACCTGTGGGCACGCTTGATGACCGATGTGCTTGGCTACCAGCATTTTGCCGCCGCTGGCGGGGACTTTGGTGCCATAGTCACGCAGCACCTGGCGTCGCTGCATCCCGATCTGCTGGTCGGCATCCACCTGACCTACATCGGCCATTATGCCTGGACCCCGGACCCAGCAGAATTGTCAGAGAACGAGAAGCGCTACCTGGGCGCGGTCCAGCAGTGGAGCATGCGCGAGGGTGGTTACTACATGATTCAAGGAACTAGGCCACAAACACTGGCGTATGGTCTGAACGACTCGCCTGCTGGTTTAGCGGCCTGGATCGCGGAAAAGTTTCACGCGTGGACCGATAGCAGGCGACCAATGAGCAAAGACGACCTGCTTACCAACATCATGATCTATTGGGTGACTGAAACGATCAATTCGTCGATGCGCACCTATGCCGAGAACCCACCACAAAAGCTGCAACGGCTCCCAGATGTGCCAGCAGCGTTTGCATCCTTCCCGCAAGATCTCAACCCGCCGCCGCGCGAATGGGTGGAGCGCAGGCTACGCTTAGAGCACTGGACGGAGATGCCACGAGGCGGCCACTTCGCTGCCATGGAGGAACCGGAGTTGCTAGCCGAGGATATACAAGCGTTCTTTGGTCGCCTCCATGCTGCCAGCTAAAATTGAAAGCCCAACAAGAGGAGAAGCGTATGCAGGCATATGGATGCTATGTTAAATTCACCGCGCTGCCTGGGCAGCGCGATGCCCTTGTCGAACACCTTTTGAGCGCGGCAGCTTCTGTCGAGAAAGTGGCAGGATGCGAGTTGTACCTTATTAACACGTCACCAGCCGAACCAGAGAGTGTATGGGTGACCGAGATATGGAGGAGTCAGGAAGAGCACGATGCATCGCTAACTATCGAGGGCGCGCAGGAGGCTATCAAGCAAGTCCTCCCGCTTTTAGCCGCTTCCCCACAAAAGATCGACGTACTGCCAGTTGGTGGAAAAGGGGGTTAGCGCTGACGTATAAAGGAAGATTGATGGTTTGGCCAAACCATCAATCTTCCTTTATACGTCAGCGCTAACCCCCTTT
>DATAYF010000699.1:0-15477 GCA_036272735.1 Ktedonobacteraceae bacterium | reverse complement strand
AAACTTCATTTTCGCTTATGCTGCAAGCGGCTTCGGAGAGGTTTTGGGATAAGCTCTTGGAAAATTTAAATGCTGATGCTTATAGAATGGTCGTGAGGACACCACCGTCAGCCCTTAGGGCTGAACCATTAGTAGCAGAGGATAGTGGGCTCGATAAATAGACTGCCAAGTTTGCTATTTCCGACGGCTCTATAAATCGTTGCAACAGCGATGTTGGATTTGAGCCAATTATAGAACTTTTCATCTCTTCTACTGATAGGTTTTGTAATTTTGCTATTTCCTCTATAGTTTGAGCCACACTATCAGAATATGTTGGGCCACCTACTATCGTGTTGACTGTAACATCTGAGCCTTTAGTGAGCTTCGCAAGCCCATTACTCAGTGAGAGCATAGCAGTTTTTGTCGTCCCATAGTGGATCATATTTTCGGGTATGTTCACACCTGATTCGCTGCTAATAAAAATGATTCTCCCCCACTTTTTAGAGAGCATGATCGGTAATATATGTCTTGAAAGCTTCACACCGCTCATAACGTTCACTTCAAAATACCTTTTCCAGTCATCATCCGTAATTTCTTCAAACGGCTTAAGCTCAAATAACCCTACATTGTTAATCAAGATATCAATATCGGATAACTTAAGAAGAAGTTCCTCTATTTGTTTTGAATCATTAAAATCTGCTGCAATACCAGATATGTTTGCCTCAGGGAATTTCTGCTTCAATTTCTTGACAACTCGATCAAGCTTGTCTTGACTTCTTCCATTGAGAACGACAGACGCACCTTCTTCGAGTAAGGACTTTGCAATAGTATATCCAATACCCTGTGTTGATCCGCTGATAAAGGCTCTTTTATTATTCAATTGCAAATTCATACATGTTCTCCTTAGACCTACTATTTCTTAGAGCTTATCTGAAGACGGCAATTTTGGCAAAAATGAGTTGAGCACAAGCGAGATGGAGAAAAGCCAGATAGTTTTCGCCCTTCTTCTCCCAGCGGACCAGGAGGCGGCGAGAACAATTGAGCCAAGAATGCGTGCGTTCTACCACCCATCGGCGAGCCCGATAGCCAGGATCCCTGGCTTTGTCCTGCTGTTCCTGCCCACGGCTACGAATGTGAGGAAGATACTGATGTTCAACAACGCTCTGGCGTATGGTCTCATAATCATAGCCAGCGTCCAAACACAAATGCTGGAGCTGCTCCTCGGTTGGCTCTGGTCGCGCGATCACGATGCCTTCCATGGTGGCAGACAGCAGTTTCATATCATGGCAATTGGCTCCATCGACGATCAGAGCCAACGGGATGCCCGCCCCATCAGTCAACATGCTCCGTTTGGTTCCCTTCTTGCTGCGATCGGTAGGATTGGCTCCGGTCGCGGCGTGTCCGAAAGGGGCTTTGGTCATCACTCCATCTACCGCTTGCCATTCCCACTGGATGCCTTCCAGTTCATCATACTGCTGCAAACCCGCTTGCCAAAGGCGACGGAAGACGCCTGCACGTTCCCATTCTTGAAAGCGGTCGTGCGCCGTCGAACTGGCTCCCAGCTCTCGTGGCAGGGCATTCCATTGGATACCTGTACGCAACACGTAGATGATGGCGCTAAAGGCGTCCCGATCTGGCACGCGGGGACGACCTCCTTTCGCATGGGGCGGAGCTTGAGGAATGAAAGGGCTGACGTGCTCCCACAATTCGTCACTGACTTGCCAGGGATGGGTTCGTGCCATCTGGGCCTACTTTTCTCGTTTTTCCTTTCATTCTATCACAAGTTTTCGGATAAGCTCTTAATATTGGCTCATAATGCGCGAGTAGAAGGAGCCAAACATGCCAGAACTTCAAATGCCAACTCTACCAGAAGCCGGACTTATTTACGCAGTTGGATATGCACGTGTATCGAGCGTGGCACAAAAGGAAGATGGCGCATCGCTAGAGACACAGGAGAAAGCTATCCGAACGTACGCCGATTAAGAACGGGTGGGTACTCCTTGCGTGAGCGTAAGGAGCTAGCCAAGATGCGCCAGAAGGTACGGGACCGCGGTGTACACGTTGTCATCGTCAACTCACTCGACCGTCTATCGCGTGACCAGACTCACCAGGCCGTACTTCTCAATGAAATGCTCGAAAATAATGTCGTATTGGAGAGCATCACTGAACCCATCACTGAACCCATCGATGATAGCCCATTTGGTTCATCTCTCCGGCAAGCACTAGCATTCGCAGCGGCGATTGAGCGGGAGAAGATCATTGAGCGTAGTGGGCGCGGTGCTCAGAACAAGGTTGAGAAGGGGCAACTCATCGGCGTCGGGAAGGCGAAATATGGGTACGAGTGGGGTGATGAGCACCATACACACTATATCATCAATCCTGTCGAGGCGAGAGTTGTACGACAGATATTCGCTTGGTACGTGAATGAGGGGAAGTCGATCAGGGGCGTTGCTGCGCGTCTGAACGATGCGAGTGTTCCAACGACGAGAAATTCTGCATGGGGCAACACATCAGTCTGGTGCATACTCAAAGATGAATTCTCGTGGCAAGGGCGTCAATCGCAGAGTGCAGCAGTACTATGAAGATGGACATAACAAATTTCGCCCGCATCCCCACCCCGTTGAGGTTGCTGATGGCGTTTACCGCGCATCGTTTCAGATGAGGTGTGGTACGCAGCACAGGAAAAGCTAGCCCGTGCCAAGGAGGAAGCGGCACGCAATAATCGCGAACCAGAGATGACGCTGCTCCGTTCTGGCTTCGTTGTGTGTGAGTACTGTGGTCATGTCATGCGGGTGTTTCGCTATCATGAGAGGAAAAGCGTAGAGCCGCAGTACCGGTGCACGACCAATGCGAACATTCCAGGGAAGCGCAGTCGGCTCTGCCAGTCTTCCGTGGCCTTTCAAGCGCAAAAGCTTGATGATGCTGTGTGGGTGTTCGTGTCCAACTTCTTAAACAACCTCACCACCATTCGCCAAATCCTTCAAGGCCCTGGCTCAAACACGATGAATGATGTAGAGACGATTGACTCACTGATCAAGGATGTTGAGGATGAGCAGGATCGATTAGTTGCAAACCTCAAGGGTACTAAAGGGCGGGTTCGTGCACTTATTCTCCAAGAACTCGGCAAACTGGAAAAAGACCTGGCAGGGTTGAATGAAGAGAGAGTCCATGCCGTTCCAAGTGCGGATCGGGCTGCACGCTTGAGACAGGAGATGGATACATTTTTAGCGTGGCGTGAGAAGCTTCGGGGGCACTACGACGAGGCAACCTATGAGGAAAAATGCAGAGCTTTGCGTATGTTGGGAATAAAAGTGGTAATATATGGTGTAGGTGATGCAGACCACGAGCGTTTCGAGATAACGTCACGCCCCGAACTGCTCGAAAAGCTGCGTGCTTGTGCACCATTATACGTGCTTAATGGCTAGATAGCACCATGCCCGGAAGTACGAAATACACGTTGTATACTATTCCCAATAGGGATACATAAGGATCTCTCATTATGCCAGAACAGCGTAAAGACCAGGACAGCATGTCTGAATTCGACCAGCAGGAAGATTTGGAACAACGCCTGCTCAACAACGTTCATCTCACCCAGGACTCCGCACAGGCGTTGCCGGATACTGCTGAAGAAGAGGGAGAAGGAGTGCTCTCGAACACGGACGTGCAGGGGGCGCTGGGACTTTTCGCGGAGGCATCCCAGGATATGGCTACCGCATCGTTAGAGCTTAGCCTGGGCAGGCATTTTGCCTGTGCAGACTATTGCAACCAGGTGGCACAAAAAGCCGCGCAAGCGGTCAGCCTGCAACGCATTGGTCGCCCTTCAATGTACAACCATGACCTGCGTGCGCTAGGTGCTGCTGTCGGTGCTCCGCTTATGATACAAGACGAGATGGAGATACTGACCCCCTTCCATCCTGAAGCCTTCTACGCCGAAACTCCGCCCGAAGAGGCCGACGAAATCATCAGTGCGGAACAGGCAAGCAGCTACGTACAATGTGCACGGAAGGTTTTGCGATGGGCTAGAGGTATTGTATTGAGTTCGTAAGGTAGGATAGCCAGAGCAGAAACCACACAAGAACATAATCATGTGTGGAATAAAAAGTTAGAGGAGCTTTTTTATGACGCAACAAATTACCCATGACGGCCTGGACAACGCCGTTCGGCAATCTCCCCACAAATGGGTCTACCTCTTTAGCGAAGGGAACGCCAAGATGCGCGAACTGCTGGGAGGCAAAGGCGCTGGCGTAGCAGAGATGACCAATGCAGGTCTCCCCGTTCCCCCCGGTTTCACGATTACCACCGAGGCTTGTAACGCCTACTATTCGAGCGGGAAGCAGTTTCCCACTGGCCTCTGGGAACAGGCTAAGGCTGCACTCGCCATTGTTGAGCAACAGACAGGCAAAGGCTTTGGCAAGCAGGATAATCCCCTGCTCGTCTCAGTACGCTCAGGAGCCAAATTCTCGATGCCTGGCATGATGGATACCGTGCTCAACCTGGGCATCAACGACGAAACAGTTACCGGGCTGGTCGCGCTCACCGGCGACGAGCGTTTCGCCTACGACGCCTATCGCCGCTTTATCCAGATGTTCAGCAAAATCGTGCTCGACGTCGAACCCCGCGCCTTCGAAGAGGTGCTAGAAGGCTATAAGAACAAGGCGCACGTTGCCAGCGATACTGAAATTCCCGCCGCCGATTTGAAACGCATGGTGGTTGATTTTAAAGGCATCGCCGAGCGCCAGTCGGGCGTCGCCTTCCCGACCGACGTGTACGATCAACTGCACAAAGCCATCGAGGCTGTCTTTTCTTCCTGGAACAACAAACGCGCCATCGACTATCGCAACTACAACAAAATCGAGCACACGCTTGGCACTGCCGTCAATGTGCAAAGCATGGTATTTGGCAACATGGGCGACGACAGCGGGACAGGCGTCGCCTTTACACGCGACCCCGGCACCGGCGAACAAGAATTATACGGTGAATATCTTTTGAATGCGCAGGGCGAAGATGTGGTGGCAGGCATTCGTACACCATCCAAGATCAGCCGCCTCAAGGAAGATTTGCCAAAGGTCTTCGCGCAGTTCCAGGATATCGCAAGCCGCCTGGAGCAGCACTATCACGATATGCAGGACCTGGAATTTACCGTCGAGCGCGGTCGGCTCTACATGCTACAGACGCGCTCAGCCAAACGAAACGCGCAGGCCGCCGTCAAGGTTGCTATCGACATGGTGCGCGAGGGTTTGATTAGCGAGCAAGAGGCCGTCCAGCGTGTCGAGCCACAACACGTCTATCAATTGCTCCTGCCACGCTTTAGCGAGGAAGAAAAGAAAAACGCCAAGCAAGATGGCCGCCAGATCGCCAAGGGCTTGAATGCTTCACCAGGAGCTGCAACCGGCAAGGCGGTTTTCGATGCCGACCGCGCTGAAGAAATGGGCAAAGCTGGCATCGCGGTAGTACTCGTGCGCCCCGAAACCAGCCCGGACGATGTGCACGGCATGCTCGTTGCTAAAGGTATTCTCACCGCTCGCGGTGGCGCAACCAGCCATGCCGCCGTCGTAGCACGCGGTCTCGGCCTGCCCTGCGTTGCCGGATGCGAGGCAATCCGCGTCAACGAGCAGGAGCGGCTCTTCCGCGTCGTGGGCAGCGATACCATCATCCACGAGGGAGACGATATCTCCATCGATGGGGCCGATGGCGAAGTCTACAATGGCATCATCAGGACCGTTGAACCCGACTATGACAAAGAGGTTGACCTGAAGACGCTCCTCGAATGGGCTGACCGTTACCGCACCCTTGGGGTGTGGGCAAATGCCGACTATCCACGCGACGCCCAGCGCGCCATATCCTTCGGTGCCGAGGGCATCGGGCTTTGTCGCACCGAGCATATGTTCATGGAGCAGGAGCGCTTACCCATCGTGCGCAAGATGATCCTGGCAAAGAACCCACAGGTGCGCCAGCAAGCTCTCGATCAGTTGCTTCCTTTCCAGCGCAGCGACTTCAGAGGTATCTTCGAGTCGATGGTCGATCCCAAAACGGGCGTTGGTTATCCTGTGGTGATCCGCCTGATCGATCCACCACTGCACGAGTTCCTGCCTTCTTACGAGGATCTGCTCGTGGAGGTCACGCGCTTAGAGGCAACGCATGGTGATGAAAAAGAACTGGCGGAGAAACGCGAATTGCTCGAAGCCGTCGAAGGCATGCGTGAAATGAACCCCATGTTGGGCTTACGTGGCTGCCGTCTGGGCCTGCTCTTCCCCGAAATCAACGTGATGCAGACGCGTGCCATCCTCGAAGCCGCCGCCGAACTTGCGAAAGAGGGGAAAAAGCTCCAGCCTAAGATCATGATTCCCCTGGTGGGACACGTCAACGAACTGAAAGAGGTACGTCGCCAGCTTGAAAAGGTGGCCCATGAGATTGCTGACCAGTTCGGTGGGCGCATCGAGTACAAATTTGGTACAATGATCGAGCTGCCACGCGCTGCTCTGACCGCCGACCAGATTGCGGAGGTGTCCGACTTTTTCAGCTTCGGCACCAACGACCTGACACAAACCACCTTTGGCTACAGCCGTGACGATGCCGAGGGCAAGTTCTTGCTCAAGTATCTTGACGGACTGGAAGAGCCGGGGCTGCCAAACAAGGTCAAGATCTTGCCGTTCAATCCCTTCCAGACGCTCGACCGCGATGGCGTCGGTCAGCTTGTACGTATCGGTGTCGAGAAGGGTCGCGCCAGCAATCCGCACCTCGAACTGGGCATCTGTGGCGAGCACGGTGGTGATCCATCCAGCATCGAATTCTGTCACATGGTCGGTCTCGACTACGTAAGCTGCTCACCCTATCGTGTTCCGGTAGCACGCCTGGCCGCAGCGCAGGCCGCGCTCACCCAGACGGAAAAAGACAAGTAAACTCATCGTATCACCGTCGGAAGGTAAAATGATCCCCCACCAATTCAACAGAATTGATGGGGGATCATTTTGTGTATTGTCGCGTATTGCATGCGCGTCTTTTTACAAAATTTCGAAACATCTAGCAAGCGGCCGAGTAGCTTACGCATTGCTAGTGGTTCTGCCTAGCGAGAGCGGCGACGTCTACGGCGTTGCGCTTCCGCTTTCCGTTTGCGTCGTGATTGTGGGCTCTCGTAGTGTCTGCGCCGTCGTGCCTCTGCCAGCACACCAGATTCTTGTACTTTACGGTTGAAACGTTTGAGAGCGAACTCAAACGAATCACCCGGCTTTACTAAAATCTCTGTCATGAACGATTACCAGCGTGAAGATCGCCGACTGTCGGGACGATCAGCTTTTTGTGCCTGGTAACAATCGCTGCAATACACGGGTCGGTCATCGCGTGGCATGAAAGGCACCTGAGCCTCGTTGCCACAGCTTGCACAGGTTACACTGTACATCTGGCGTGGCTCACGATCACGGTAGCCACCACCACCACCACCGCCATAGGAACCGCCACCGCGCTGGCCGCGACCGCCACCAGCCTGCTTGCGTGCCGCGCGGCACTCGGGGCAGCGGCTTGGTGTATTGGTCAGTCCACGGCTTGCGTAAAATTCCTGTTCGCCGACGGTAAATGTGAATTCCTGATTGCAATCGCGACAATACAGGGTTTGGTCACTTAAAGACATCAATTATTCTCGCTTCTGGGGATACACCCCTCTAAACTCTTTCTGTATCGCGCAGTTTCCAATCGATAATTTACTCTCGGCAACAATACACCATACAGTCTTCTGCAAGTATACCACATAGGTCCAGCGCGGGCACCTTTTTTCCTACGTGTCCAGCAAAGGTACAGGTCGCCTGCAATGGCTCGTTCTCTTGTGCGAACGCGACAAGTGATATACTCTATGGACGCCGTTCGCACACTATACCATACTCACCACACGTACGCAAGTACTAATAAATGACAAGAATCAAAAATATAAAGGATGATAGTAGCAGCATGCACGAGTACGATCTGATCGCCCCATTTTATGACGCGGAGCACGCACATTTTAGTGAAGATATCGACATGTATCTCAACTTCGCCACCAGCAGCGGAGGCAAAATTCTCGAACTAGCTTGTGGAAGCGGACGCGTCCTGCTGCCATTAGCCCAGGAAGGCTACGCATTGACCGGTGTGGATACCTCGGATGCCATGCTCGGATTAGCCCGGCGCAATCTGGAAGCGGCGGGCGTCAACGAGCAGTGCTCGTTGATTCAACAAGATATCAGCCAGCTTGCTCTCCCCCACAAGTTTCGCCTGGCCTTCATCGCCCTCGGCTCCTTTGCCCACATCACAGCACGCAAAGCGCAGCAACAAGCGCTCGCCGCGATACACGCGCATATGAGTCCAGGTGGCATCTTCATTCTTGATATAAGTAACGCCGACGCTCGTTATATGGAAGAGCTAAGTGGGCAGGTGCTCCACCAGGGAAGCTGGCGTACAGAAGATGGAGACTATCTCACGCACTTTGTCAGCCCGGCATCGTCAACCGAGCGCCATTTACTGGAATTGACCCACTTTTACGACCAGCATCGCCAGGGCGGCACGGTAGCACGCACCATCGTCACTACTTACCTCTACCTGTTCGAACGCGGCGAAATCGAAGTATTGCTTGAACAAGCGGGCTTTACCATCAAAGATGTTTACGGTGATTACGACCTCAACCCATATCAATTAGAAAGCCCACGCCTGATCCTTATAGCGGAAGCGAGATGATAAGCAGATGCCAAGAACACCATTACACGAGTGGACCCTGAGTCGTGAAGAAGCCATTGCCTTACAACGCGAACTGGCAAAAAATGTGATCATAGAAGACCGACTGGGAGAAGTGCATCACATAGCGGGCGTCGATATGGCGATCAACGAAACGAACTCGCTGGCCCGCGCTGCCGTGGTCCTGCTCACCTATCCAGAACTGGAAGTCGTCGAACGGCACGTCTATGAAGAGCCGATACGTATGCCCTACATTCCGGGCCTGCTCTCATTTCGCGAGGCCCCTTGCGTGATCGGCGCGTTCGATCAACTTCGTCAACGTCCCGACCTGGTGATGGTCGATGGCATGGGCATCGCCCACCCACGGCGTATCGGCATCGCCTCACACCTTGGCTTATGGCTGGAACTCCCCACCATCGGCTGCGGCAAATCGATGCTGGTCGGTAAATACGATAAAGCGGCGCTGGGAGAAGAAGCGGGCTCGATGGTGCCACTCGTCGATAAGCGTGAAACAATTGGAGCCATCGTACGCACGCGCGCGCGCGTCAACCCTATGATCATCTCACCGGGCCACATGATCAGCATAGAAACCAGCGTCAAATACGTGCTCGCCTGTAGCAAAGGCTATCGCCTTCCCGAACCGACGCGCCTGGCAGATAAGCTTTCAAAAGACAACGACTGGTGTGAGCCGGAGGAACCTGGGCAACAACCGACGCTGTGGGAATAATACAACGAGCGCATGTTATTAGTAGATATTCTGGTTAGATTTCCTGGCCGTGATAGACGGGCAGCAGAAAGCAAAACGTGGTCCCTTTGTCCACAATGCTATCGAAGCTTATGGTGCCTCCATGCTGCTCCACAATTAATTTGGCTATCGAGAGGCCAAGACCATAGCCGCCCATTTTCGACTGCTGACTATGATTCGACTGGTAGAAGCGTTCAAAAATGTGGGGACGATCCTCGACTGGAATACCATAGCCGGTATCGATCACAGAGAGCATCACGAAATCTTTGTTGTGGCGAACAGCGTTGATAGTGACCGTCCCACCGGGCGGTGTAAACTTGATGGCATTAGCCACCAAATTATTCAAGACCTGCTTCATGCGTTGCGGGTCAGCATGCAACAACGGCAGATCAGCGGAAACATCCTGCTTCAGTTCTACCTCTGCCTTGTGCGCCTGCGGCTGAAAGCTACTGATCACCTGGCGCACCAGCATGTGCAATTGTACCTCTTCCTGCTTGATATCGAACTGCCCCAGGTCCGAACGCGTCATAAAGAGAATATCCTCGACTATCGAAACAAGTTGCTGCACGCCCTCCTGCGCGTATCCCAGGTACATGCGTTGCTCTTCGCTCAACTCTCCCATATGGCCCTGTACCAGCAGATCAATAAAGCCGTGGACCGAATTGAGTGGAGTGCGCAATTCATGCGACACCATCGAAACAAAGTTCGAGCGTACACGATTGGCAACCTTCAAGGCAGACATATCGCGAGCAATAAACACAGCACAACATACGTCATCAATCACCATCGGTGTGACGCTAGTCGAAACCTCACAGATATGCCCCTGCTCGGTTCCGATCATGAGTTCTTCGTTGGATAAGGGTGCGTTCTTTTGCAACACTCGCGTCAATGGACAACTTGACGTACCACATAGCGCCATACGATTGAGATTCTGGCAATGAAGTACCTCCATACATTTACGCCCGATCACCTGGTCTCCCCTATAGCCCAGAGCCACACCAGCAGCAGGATTAAGATCGAGCACACGAAAATCTTGATCAAGAGCGATTATCTCATCAGAAGTACTGGCAATCAGCGCACGCATATTGCGAGGAGACTGATCAGCAAAAAAGGGTTCGATGGCCTTATCCATTTGCTGCTGCGCTACAGGACCATGCTCTACAGGCATTGCCTCTTGCGCCTGATTTTGTACACGCTTCCGCACACTAACACCCCCTATTTTCCAACGAACTTGTAACCCATACCTCTTACTGAAAGAATATACTGTGGCCCGTCAGCATCCTCCTCCAACTTCACACGGAGGCGACGAATGTACACGTCAACGATATTACTGTTATTCTCGTTATCATTCCACACCTCTGCCAAAAGTTGATCACGACTCACAACCTGGCCCGGGCTGGTCATCAGCACCCGCAGAACGTGCATTTCTCTAGGTGTCAACGTGCTCGCTTCCTGACCCTCGACTGCAACTTTTAGATCGGCTGGAAACAGTTCGATGGGGCCGATGCGAATACTCTGATTACTTACCTTCCCGTACTTCTTGATACGGCGCATCAGCGCCTGGACGCGGGCCACGAGTTCCTGAGGATTATATGGCTTACAAATATAATCATCAGCTCCGATATTGAAGCCCTGAAGTTTGGCCTCGATATTGTCTTGCGCCGTTATGAAAATAAGTGGAATTTCGTACCCCTCTACACGTAACTGCTCGGAAAACTCGAAGCCGTTGAGGTAAGGCATGGTTACATCAAGAATCATCAGATCAGGTTCGCGCTTCTGAATCATCTGTAAGGCACCACGTGGGTTATCAGCAGTTTCGACCTCACAACCTTCTTTACTCAGAACAAACTGTACAAGTGTATTTTCAAACCGGTTATCATCTACAACTAGGATGTACACGATCTTCCTCTCCTCTTGACTCCTCAGTTTGCCATATCTGATGTAGAAAAGCATTAAGCAAGCGGGAAGATATACGTTGCCGCTTTCCTGCGTATTTATTTTGCACTGATGAATTATAAATGAGCTGTATGCCTGAGTATCGTACACGCATAGTACGTTAATTGTCAAGAGGATACTCGTGATGCCCGTGTCTTTTCCACGTAAACCATCAAAATTGCCACATCAGAGGGCGTCACTCCCTCGATACGTGAGGCCTGCCCAACGGTACGTGGACGAGTACGCGCTAACCTCTGGCGGGCCTCTGTACGCACATGCGGCAGGTCATTGTAATCGAGCGTCTCAGGAATGCGCATCTCTTCCAAACGCCGCGTACGATTCACCATTTGCTCTTGTTTGCGCACATACCCCTCGTACTTAACCTGCACTTCCACCTCTTGCGCAGCTTCTTCCTGCAAGGCTGGCAGTACAGAGGTGGGCCGCCCGACGCTACCGCTGGCCTGACGCTCTTCCTCGATACGCTGCGACATCCTGGCTAGCTGCTGATAACTGACTTCGGGGCGACGCAGCAACTCACGACCCGATAGCAATTGCCCCAGAGTCGCAATACCCATCTCTTGCGCACAACTTTCCACCAGGCGCGACGAGGTGAACGTTAGTGCGTCCAACTGGGTGATCGTGTTCTGGATGCTCACGCGCTTTTGCAACACCTGTGCGTAGCGCTCCTCGCTGATCAAACCGAGCCTATACGCATAATCGCCCAGGCGCAGATCAGCGCTATCAGGACGCAGCAGCAAACGATGTTCCGCGCGTGAGGTATGCAGGCGATACGGCTCACTGACCGGGTGCGTCACCAGATCATCGATCAGCACACCAATATAGGCTTCGTGGCGCCCAAGCACAAACGGCTCTTCACCACGAGCATGCAGCGCACCATTGATGCCAGCCATGATGCCCTGGGCTGCCGCCTCTTCGTAGCCAGAAGTGCCATTAATCTGGCCGGCCAGGAAAAGGCCAGAGACGGCCTTGGTCTCCATCGTCGGCGACAATTGATCGGGAGGCGCATAGTCGTACTCAACAGCGTAGCCCACACGCATCATCTCAGCGTGCTCCAACGCCGGAATGCTGCGCAACATCGCCAGTTGTACATCTTCTGGTAGGCTGGTATTCATGCCCTGTACATAGACCTCGCCGGTGCGCCACCCTTCCGGCTCCAGAAAAACCTGGTGCGCACCCTTATCGGCAAAGCGCACGACCTTATCTTCGATAGAAGGACAATAACGCGGCCCGATACCTTCGATAATACCGGTATAGAGCGGTGAGCGATGCAAATTCGCGCGAATGATCTGGTGCGTCTGCTCTGTTGTACGTACCAGGTAGCAAGGCAATTGGGGACGCCAACCATGCAGATCTTCATCAGTGGTTGGGTAGATAGGGTTGGGACGTCCCCCCGGCAACTGTACGTCTGCGCGTGCGGATTCATCCCACGAGAAAAACTGTGGTACGCGGCTCCCAGGCTGACGCTCCGTCTTGCTAAAATCGATAGTACGAGCGTCGATACGTGGTGGCGTACCGGTCTTAAAACGGCGAATCTCCATGCCAAAGGCCCGTAGCGCGTCTGAAATTCCCAGCGCCGGACCCTCGCCAGCACGTCCACCCGCCTGCGTCTTTGTGCCAACGACCAGCCGACCATTAATAAAGGTGCCGGTGGTGAGAATGATCGACTTTGCCTCGTAGTGCCAGCCATTATTTGTTACCACGCCAGTTATGACGTGGCGACCATCCGCCCGCATCTCGCTCAATAAACGCGTCACCGTGGCCTGCTTTAGCACAAGATTGGGCTGGCCTTCCAGCACGAACTTCATGGCGAGACGATACGCCTGCTTATCGCATTGCGCCCGCAGCGCTTGTACAGCGGGGCCTTTGCTGGTATTGAGCATACGGATCTGGATAAAGGTACGATCTGTGTTGCGCCCAATCTCTCCCCCCAACGCATCAATTTCGCGAATCAAATGGCCCTTGGCGGGGCCGCCCATTGAGGGATTGCAGGGCATGAGCGCCACACTATCCAGGTTCATCGTCAAGAGCAGCGTCTTGCGCCCCATGCGTGCGCTGGCAAGGGCAGCCTCACAACCAGCGTGCCCCGCGCCCACCACAATAACATCGTACACATCCCGTGACAACTGCTCCTCAGCCATTTGCATATTCTCTGTCCCGTTACTCATAACCAATATAACCTATCTGATTGCTTCCTTATAATATCGAACGTACTTATTACGCCACGCCATGCTAGTGCCCACGTTCGCACGGCTTTTATTATGCATCAGACACCCTGATGCGTCAACATACGACCAGTAAAAAGGAGTGTAGAGGGCCGCAGCCTTTTGCCGGAGCGCGAGGTGTCCTCGCCAACTTCCTCCCTCCTTCTCGCCAAAGGCGGAGAAAACGATTGACGAAATAGCTGTGGCATGATACTATCACATACACACATTGATGTACCGTATGGGGCGGTGGCGAAATGGTAGACGCAGGGGACTTAAAATCCCCAGGCCGAAAGGCCGTGAGGGTTCGATTCCCTCTCGCCCTATCCTTCTCTCAAGCCAGTTCACAAGCCACGTCATAAGAAATTTGCCGGGAAATCTCAAGTCTAAAGACTTTATTTTTTGCCATTTTTCATAAAGTCCCCTGACCTATAGAAACACTTCTAGGCCAGGAGACTCTTAAATCCCCTGACCTAAAAACCAGCGATATTCTTTTTCTAGCAAAAGCTAATCATTTTTGGGTCGAGTCTTTTTCCCTTTTCTAGGAAAGTTGACTTCACCAATTGGAGAGTAATTAGTGTGCTCCCTACGAGCCTCCGAGCTACGATAATCTTTCAAGTAAAGTTCTGTTACCTGTATAGTGCTATGACCCATCTCACGAGAAAGCTTGAAAACCTCGCCTCCACGTTCCAGATAAAACTTTGCGAAGGTATGACGAAATGTATGAGCAGACACCCGCACACGCTCGATACCACTTGCTCTTTTTACATCGTCCAAAATCGACCTTATGCCTGCATATTGCAGTGGTTCACCACGGCGACCGATAAACAAAGCCATCTCATCCAAATCAGCAGGCTTGCGATATTTATGAACATACTTCCTTAAAAGTTTACTCACCTCTGGATGCAAACCAATTTCGCGCTCCTTACGCCCTTTCCCAAAAACTCTCACATAGCGATCCTGGACATCCGACACTTTCAGGCCGCACAACTCAGAAACACGCATTCCTGTATCAAGCAAGATGAGGATTATCACATAGTTACGAAAACCTATAACAGTGCTTGTATTACATTATCAGAGAGTCCCGTATCCAAGAAGCAAGCAGGATTACAGAACACCTCATACAAAACGTACAGACGCAAATCACCATTGAAGACCCTGCACTCCTGTACAACTTAGCCGAAGCTCAACATGTAGCAGCACATATCATATCCCTAACATCAAGCGCCAACCAATCTTATAAAGCAATACCATACTATCAAGAGATGGAGACCATTGCACGACAGACCAACAATCAAACACAATTAAATATAGCTTTGACATATCAGGGGGATATGTACCGCAGACTTGGAGATATCAACCAGGCTATAACCTATCTCGAAGGTGCAAGGGATACAACACCCAACGCAGATATAGCAGCCAAAGGAAACAATCACCAACTACTAGCCAGAGCATACCTACGGAAGAAAGACCTAAGCAACTTCAATCGAGAAATGGACAAAGCAGAAGAGGCAACCTATCATTTCAACCCTGACACAAGCAGTACCCGGGGACACTACAACATAGGCTTAGTCTACGAAGAATACGGGCGCAGCTATGCTGATTTAGGGAAAATGGAAAAAGCGCTGGAATACCTAGAACGTGCTAAAGCCGCATTACCATCAACCCTGCTTTGGGAATTGCTTATCAAAACGGCAAAAGCACTTGCATTAGTAAAAGGCGGAGAACTTCAAGAAGGTATACAACTTGCTACAGAAACAACGAACGCACTCTACACAATCAACAACCTACGCTATCTAGACCGCGTACATATCATAGAGCAGTATCTAAACAAAAAAGAAGAATACTACTCCAGGAAACAAAGAGAGATCAGAAAAATAAGTGCACCACTACGAGAGGCAT
>DATAYF010000698.1:0-12726 GCA_036272735.1 Ktedonobacteraceae bacterium | reverse complement strand
AACCAGAATGATTGATCCGCTGCTCGTTTATATGGCGTCTACGAAGTACCACTCCTAGCACTTCAAGACAGGGTCTCAATATGAGATAGCTTCACCAGTATCCATGAATATATTAGAAAACGGCGAGACCAGTATCGGTGTCGAAGAGGTGGATCTGCTCGCTCTCAACGTAAAGCTGCACTTTGTTGCCGACGCCGATACGCGAACGGGTATCAAGGGTAGCAATACCGCTCTTTCCGCCGCTTGTAAAGTAGACTTGCAGCTCGTTACCAAGGTTCTCAACCACGTCAACGGTGGCATCAATGGACGAGTGTACCGCACCATCAGCGCCAACGAGGGCCGCATCTTCCAGGTGGATCGGACGAATGCCGAAGGTGAGGTTCTTACCAGCGACCTCTTTGGCCTGAGCAATGTATTTGTCTGGCACAGCGATGCGGCCAATACCCTCGATCACAGCGTACGTTCCACCATCTTCCGTGACGATTTTAGCGCCGGGGAAGAAGTTCATAGAAGGAGTACCGATGAAACCTGCAACAAATGTGTTGGCGGGGTGATCGTAGAGTTCCTGTGGCGTGCCCAACTGCTGGATAATACCGCCGTTTAGTACCACGATCCGGTCGCCCATCGTCATCGCTTCAACCTGGTCGTGCGTGACGTAGATCGTGGTTGTTTGAATACGCTGATGGAGTTTGATGATGTTTGCACGCGTCTCGACACGCAGCTTGGCATCCAGGTTGGAGAGTGGCTCGTCCATCAAGAAGACTTGTGCTTCGCGGACAATGGCGCGACCAAGAGCAACACGCTGACGCTGACCACCGGAAAGTTCTTTCGGCTTACGCTTCAGCAATTCCTCAAGGCCAAGCAGGCCAGCAGCTTCTTCAACGCGCTTTTTGATTTCTGGTTTAGCGAAGTGGCGCAATTTCAAACCGAAGGCCATGTTGTCGAAGACGGTCATGTGAGGATAAAGAGCATAGTTCTGGAAGACCATTGCAATGTCGCGGTCTTTGGGATCGACACCGTTGACCATGCGATCACCGATGTAAATTTCGCCTTCGCTGGGCTCTTCCAGACCAGCGATCATACGCAAACAGGTACTTTTCCCACAACCAGAGGGACCGACAAACACCATAAATTCTTTGTCTTTGATGTCCAGGCTAATATCGTGGACGACCTCGACCTTGTTGAACTGCTTGTAAATATGCTCGAATTGTACATGAGCCATGAAGGTCTACTCCTTTTCGCTTCTGTAACGGGTACCGTACCCGTTACCCTTCAACACTGATAGGTTGAGCGGAAGCTATCGCTTGATGCCGACGTTGCAACTGACGACAATATCAGAGGGGAGTCAACGTGGCTTCTTAGCGTCACTATACTGCGGTCGTGTACCAACCATGCGACGCTAAGCAGAGTATACCATACGCCTGAGGATATTTGTCAAGATGTCCATAAAATTACGAAAATTTGTGAGCCAACGCATGAGAATAGTAGAAAGTTCTTTCTACTATTTTTTATTCATTGGTTCGTCTAAAAGATTGCCACGTATAAAAATTGCATAAAAAACATGGTAAAGTAACAAAAGTGACCCCCAAATATCTAGACAAATCCGTACATCTTCGTGCATACTAAAGATACGTATTGTGCAGGATAGTTTTAACAAATGCAATACATTGTAACCGCACACGTTTGTATTCGTCGATGTATCAAAGAGACGAGAGCGGAAAGGTATCAGACCATATGTTGGAAGCACATGAACAACGTAGCGAAGTGGCGCGACTACTTACCCAGATTACTGAAGAATACGAAGCAGCCCAGCGTGGGCTTTACGGTCTCGCATATGGCACATCAAAGCATGAATTTATCACGAAGCGTATGGAGAATATGGGCAAGCTTCACGGCGAGTTAGAGGCCATCGTAGGGGACTCAGCCATCGCTCTAGTTGCCAATGAGCTGAATAATTGCCAACAGCAGCGGCAACACTAAGGGGAATGGGTGAGATGTGTGCGAGCCACCACCCCACATCTCACCCATTCTCTTTCAAAAAAACACACCAGCGGCCAACGCAAGCCAAACAGGCATGTTTAAAAAACCCTGGTAGACATTAACGATGCATCGCAAGGTGGTTACCAATCGAAGGAATCCAACTGGCCCCGGTAACCACATACTCTGTCTCTTCATAGAAAAACGAGGGATCTTGTAGAACATTACCCGGCTCTTGCACAAAGGCAGATAACCAGCGCTCAACATCTTCTCGCGCAAGATAAGGAGCCTCTTCGCACACGAACCATTCGGCAACTCCTTGTATATACGCATAAAAGTTGGCAGCCAGCGGACCTCGACGCCGAACCAGGTAGGTTTGTACCTGCACATCCTGATAACCAGCAGCACGTAAGTAGTTGGCAAGTTTAGAACCAACCCAACTATCTTCATAAGAGAAGCCTTGTTCACAGCGTACCTGTTCCCAATCTTTGCGCGCCTGGAAAACACGATTTTTGAGAGCAGGATCAACATGCGAAAAATGCATTGTACCAAAATCGATATCTTTTATCACCAGTCGGCCATCTGAAGCAAGATAACGCCCCATAGCGGCAAACGTCTCCACCGGTTCGGGAAGATACTGGCTCACATTGGCGCTAAAGATCATATCAGCCGTGGCGTACTCCAGGGGTAGCTGATCGAGAAAACCACGTTTATACTGGACCTGATGACGATAACGCGTGTGGCTACAACGCTTTTGGGCAGTCACTAAAGCCTCTGAGGAAATGTCGGTATCAATAATACGCCCTTCTGGCCCAATAGCAGCAGCAAGAAGCGGTGTCCACAAACCAGGACCACACCCTGCATCCACCACCAGGCCGCCTTGCTTGATGTGCAGATCGCGAACCATTTGTTCACGTTCGCTCAATTTGCATTCATGATGAGTCTCTAACCACTCAACTGCATTAAGTGGAAGACCGCACTCATTTACATGTACCAAAGTATTTACAGCCATAGACGTAATCTTTCCCTTCTAGCCACTAGCAAACTGATAACATGAAGAATACTCTTTGCTCTATCAACATATTACATGCAAAATTGTTAAAAATCAATAGTTGTATGACATTTGTGTGGATATTGCTAAAACATTGTTACGGAGAAAAATACTTTAGTACATTACTATTTTGTCATGTTTGTGTAAAAAATCGTACGAGAAGCAAAGCACATACTTCAGCGTTGTATCCTGCGGAGAGGCACACTAACGGGCCAATGTGGGTCAACAAAGCACACTCGCAAAGCTCTATAGCTATGCCAAAATAAGTACTTTTTCACCATTAGCTATGGTATAATTAGGACGAAAACAATCTAAAGGTGCTGCATTACTTATGAACACCCATGAAATACAAAAAGAGATCTATAAACAGGTCATTGATGTGCTTGTGAGTCGCGACGAGAATGATCTGCGCCTATGGGATACTGCCCAGACGCTATTCGAGTGTGCCCTATCGCAACTAGATCCCGAAAATAGTGGCATGGTAATCACCTACGCCAAATTGTTGCCAGCACGAGCAGATGGGTATATACACGCATTAAGAGAGGCGATATCACGTGGTCATTACCCCTGGCCTCATACCGCAGATACGTACGCCTTTTTAGGAAGCATGACGCTGGCAGGCCAGGTCATCATGCTGCAACATACCCAGGCGTGGAGTGATGAGGACCAGAACTATGTACCGGTACAGGTAGATAAATACGAGCGTAGTGCCTGTGCCGCCCCCCTCATGCGCGGCAGTAAAATTGCAGGAATATTTCTCGTTTCAAGCACTCAACCCAGGTTTTTCAACGACACCCTCAATAGCGCCACGGTAAATGACTACGCACGGCTCTTCTCGCTAGCGATACCATCAGAAAACTTCCGATCACCCTCCATAATCAATTTGAGGCCAATGGCTGACCTGGAAAACCAAAGAGCCAGATTGAACGAAGTGTTTATGGATCAACTCACCAACTACATTACAAAGTATGGCGTATCGCGTCACGAGGCTGAGCATCGGGCAGAGCAGAATATGGAAACAGAATTTGAGCAAAGGGCCGATGAGACCCACAAAAATACCTGAAAATTTTTAGTAGCTTCTTGCTAAAAGATTGGTGGAAACGAAATGGAAAACACACCTGAGCAACCATCAGAGGGGAAAACACAACCTTCTTCACCGCCATTGTACGAATTTTCAGGCGCACAAGAGCCGCAACCACCCTCAGAAGACCAAAGGGACACATATACAGGGCACAGTGAAGTTGTGGCGCAGCAAGAGCCAGCAGCATCCCCCGATGGACCAGCGCCTACCACAGCAAACAAGGCCGCCCCCACGGAGGACGCTACCAACAAAGTGTATCCGCCACCACCGTCATTCTATGAAAATCGCGAAAATATACAGCACACAAATGAGCAGATGCCGCAGCGTGATTACGCACCGCCAATACAACCATATCAACCAATGCCGATGGGTCAGCAACCATACGGCTATGGAGCGCCACCCGTGCCGGGCATGCCCGTACCACCACCTTACTACGGATATGGGGTCCCGCCAGGTATGGCAGCACCACGCGCCAAACGGTCGAAAGCGTGGATCTGGATTCTGGTCAGTATACTCATCGTTCTGGTGCTGGGGGGATGTAGCGCGTGTAGCTGGTTATTTTTTGGAGCCTTCAGTAGCGCCTTTCAAACCAGCTATAAGCACGTGTCAGGGGCCATTAATACGTCCACCAGCTACTATACCGCACTGCAAAATCAGCAGTATAGCACCGCCTACGGCTATCTCTCGTTACAAAATCAGCAAGATGGGAACAATAACCTCAGCCAGGACGCGTTTATCAAGCAGGCGCAAAATGCAGATGCACAGGACGGCACCATCCAATCCTTCATCCCAGGCGCAACTACCTACAGCTATCAGTCAAATCAGCAGCCCGACCTGAATCGCATACACATGACCATGACGGTGCAACGAGCCAGGAAACGCTATATGGTGCATCTTCAATTGACCTTTAGCGCAGGCCAATGGAAAATCACGCAATTTGATCATATATAACTTCAACGCATAAACAGAAGCCGCAACGGTTCATCCCTCTCCCGTTGCGGCTTCTGTTTATGCGTTATATTGAATATAGTGCTTCATTTCGTCAATAAAGAAGTGAAGCCTGAAATAACCTGAGATCCCCAAATTGGATTGCTCGTTAGTTGGCTTTATTCATGCTGGTCGGCACAACTTCGCGACCAACGCAGGAGCGTAGATCTTCACGATAGAAGCGCCAGGTGCTCCCAACCTTGTGTCCGGTTAGCTGGCCGGACCACATCAGGCGATACAGTGTAGAGCGACTGACACGAAGATAGCCCATTGCCTCTTTAAACGTAAGAAGTGCATCATCCTGGATCATCTGTAAAACCATGTTATAAAACTCCTCAAAAAAGTTGGATAAATAAGTACACTTGAAACCAACAATGTAATGATGGAATAACTGTACCTGAAGATACAAATATTGCCTCATTACATGTTATAGTAAACAACGGTGATACATTTCTACGTTGAGGAAAAGTTGCAATCTGGTTAATTTTAACGCTAGCCTGGTTAGATATTCATGACCGGCCGCTTGCTCCGCTTCTGCATACTACTCATCACGCGTGCAAATCTTCCACCAGATCCTCCTTCCGAAAACCAACGACACTGCGTGGCTAATGCGGCGCACTCAGGTTTTCGGACAGATAGTACCCTGTAGACAATACAAAAGGATCGAGGCGCGTATTATGGCTCAACAGTAACCGGAATGGTGAACGTATAACCAACACCAGGAACCGTCATAATGTAACATGGGCGGTTAGGATCAGGCTCAACTTTTTGGCGCAAGTGGCGAATATGCGTTTTGACCAGGCCGGAATCGCCAGCCTCATCGTAGCCCCAGACGCGCTCGATAATCATATCGGTTGTCAGCACCTGGCCGGTATGCGAAACAAGCAGATGCAGCAGACGGCTCTCCGTTGGAGTCAGGCGCACCTTCACACCCTCTCTTAGCACCTCATGGCGCATAGCATCTAAGGTTACCGGCCCCACAGTGACCGTAGAAGTATTGGACATGCCACCACTTACGTTCGGAGCACGGCGCATAATCGCCTTGATGCGAGCGAGCAACTGACGAGGTGTAAAAGGCTTACGTAAATAATCGTCAGCACCCAGTTCGAGGCCGCGTACCTCGTCATCTTCACGATCATGGGCAGTAAGAATCAGCACCATTGCATTGCTTTCAGTGCGCATCTGGCGACACACTTCAAAGCCGTCCATCTTAGGCATTTGCAAATCGAGGATGACCAGATCAGGCGACGCCTCACGCCAGCGCTGCACAGCCTGTTCTCCATCAAAAGCCCGCACAATATCGTACCCATGACCTTTGAGCCAATAACTTAACATATCTACCATGTCGCGGTCATCATCCGCCACCATGATTTTCAATTCCAGCCCTCCTGATAAGTCCTCATTCCGCACCCCACCACTACCACCACCGTGGCGAGCTCAGGGGTTCGGATCAGCAGTAGTCGCATTATCATACAAAAATGTATTAATGCAACTTATAAAAGAGAAGTACAGAAATAATCCCTCCAATTCTTAGTAACGTGAGGTATAAAAGGACAGTAACATATTGAAACAATTTGGGCTATGGATATACAAAAAGTAACCAAAAGCCCCCTACTTTTGGTTACTTTGCCTGTGAGCAAAAGCAGGGCTTGACGCACAAAAAAACACGGGGTACACTGCGGCAGAAGTTTCAGAGAAAAAAGGGAGGGTAAGATGATCGAACCTGAACAATTACTGGCACTGGCCCGCCAGGCGGCTCAAAAAGCCCATTGCCCCTATTCACATTTCCACGTTGGAGCCGCCATCGTCGCAGGCAGTAAAGTATTCGTAGGCGTCAATATAGAGAGCACAAGCTACGGGCTCACCTTATGTGCCGAGCGGTCAGCGCTGGCAAGCGCCATTAGCGCGGGCGCAGGACCAATCACACAGGTGGCAGTGGCATGTATCGATGCACCAGACGACGCACCATTGAACCAGAAAACACCCTGCGGGGCCTGTAGACAGTGGTTAGCAGATCTAGCACCAGAGGCAATCATTTATATCGATGGCTTCGCGTGTGAATTTCGTGTGAACGATTTTCTACCGTATGCCTTTGGCTTATAAGCTTGCTTCTTGACAGAGGATGTGCTTCTTAGGTACGCTATAATTCCTAGAAATAATGCTGTAGCGCAATCCTCTCGTACGTACGTTTATCTGGCTAAGAGGTGCATCCATGCAATTATGTGCACCAGCGCACCATCATATACCCTTCCGTTATCGCCTTGTATCAATAAATTACGACACATTTACGGGATCGTATCTCTAGCGTATTTACTACAAAACGCATCGTCACTCGTAGACTCAACTCCTTGTATATCAGGTTCTTTTAAAGGAGAGAAGGCAATGACCCCACGTTTCACCCTTGGCGTTGAAGAAGAATTTCAGATTGTAGACAAAAACACGGGTCATTTGGTTTCGCACATCCACCCGCTGCTAGAAAAAGGAACCGCGATACTGGGCGAACAGATCAAAGCGGAAATGTTGCAGTCGGCAGTGGAGACGGTGAGCGATGTGTGTCCAAACATCGCCGCGCTACGCCTCAACATTCAACATCTACGCACCGAACTCACGCGTATGCTAGAGGAAGATGGCCTGGCACCGATCAGCTCTGGAACACATCCTATGGCACACTGGAAAGATCAAACGCGCACGCTACATGATCGCTACGCCGCGTTAGAAGAGGAATACCAGGATGTAGGACGCTCCATCTTGATTTTCGGATTACATGTCCACGTCGGCATCGACCAGCACGAGCAGGCCATTCCACTCATGAACCAGGTGCGCACCTGGCTGCCACATCTGCTGGCGATCTCGGCAAATTCCCCGTTCTGGTGTGGACGTTTTTCGGGCTTACGTGCCTATCGTCCTATCGTCTGGCAACGCTTCCCACGCTCAGGCATACCGGAACTCTTCGCCTCGACAGCGGAATTCGACCACTACGTTGAGGATCTGGTCGCCACACGGTGCATCGATGACGGCAAACGCATCTGGTGGGATGTACGCCCGCACCCCTTCTTCAGTACGCTTGAGTTCCGCCTCTGCGATATGCCAGGAACCTTAGAGGATACGATGGCCCTGGCGGCCCTCTGCCAGGCCCTGGTCGCCAAGCTCACCTGGCTGCTTAAACACAATATCACCACGTGTACCATACCAACTCACCTGATTAACGAAAACAAATGGCTGGTCGCGCGCTATGGACTCGATGCCGAGTTCATCGATTTCGTGCAGAAGCGCCGCCTTAGCATGCGCGAGTCCATTCACGAACTGCTCGATTTTGTAGAGGACGTGATCGACGACCTGGGAAGTCGGCGTGAGATCAATTATCTGCGTGACTTACTGGATAGTCCACAGGGCACAGGCGCGGATCGACAAATAGCCGTGTACCAGGAATTGGGCAGCACGCAGGCAGTCACCCAATTCCTCATAGAGCAGACAGCCGCAGGTTTAAGCCTGGATCGCGTGTAATCACATGACACAAGAGCAATACATAGACATGCCTGTATGGGCTGCCAGCCCATACAGGCATGTCTATGTATTGCTCTAAATCTTCCTTGTCGATAAAAGCCGCTTGCGGTTATAATAAGGGTTAAGCTTTTTTATCACCATCGGAACAGGGAAGTATGAACATACAACAAGTCAACCCCAATTTTGAGTTTCATCGCGCGGAATTAGAACGGGAACGGGCCAGGATACGCCAAAGGGGCATACGTGGCATGCTGCTCACAGGGTTGTGTATCCTTTTTTTGCTGATATGCAGCCTCATTTTCGCCCTCCATTTACATAGATTGATGGAAGCAGCGTTCCTCGTAGTGCTCGCACTGGCATGGAGCCTGCTCTTCTGGAGTGGATACAGAGCATACCAACGCGGCAAAGTGCCGGTTACGAGTCACGAGATCGAGGAACATCGCCAGCGGAACCGCGAAATATTATACCAAACCGCCAGAGGCATACTACCAACAGAAATTCGGCTCTGGTATAGAGTTCTGGAAGGACTATTTGGCGTGCTCTGCATAGGCGCGAGCATCAACGTCTACGTTGACGATCCGCACATCCCATTGTGGGAGAATGTTGGTGCGCTCATATTCCTGCTACTCGGTCTCGGTATTGGCCTGGGAGTGATCAGAGATATCATCAGGGGGCGAACAATGGTCAAAAATAGCGCCAGGCTGCTCGCGCAAAAGCTCATAGAGGGGGAAATGTCCGAGGGTGAATAATCTTATCAGATTGTAGCCATGCAAATGTTCGTACTGAGTCCGGGACCCAGTACGAACATTTGCATGGCTACATATTATACTTTAGCATGCTATACTTTAGCATGCGCTTCAACATCGTGTGCACCGCGCTGACGCAGAATATCCAGGGCGTGCTGCTCCTGAGCCTGATCATTGGTGGTCACAGTGACGATAATATTGCCAGCCTTGAACTCACGCTCGTAGTAACGCGCCTTTTCCTGAGGCACGCCCAGGTCCGCGAATGCGCCCAGAAAACCACCGGCGATACCACCTGCCGCAGCGCCCGCGAACAGCACCGTCAAGACACCGCCCGCTATAGCAGGGCCAATACCCGGTATGAGCAGCGCAGCGCCCGCGCCCACAACACCACCGGCAATACTGCCAGCAGCCACACCCGTTCTATCTTCAGTGTCGTTGTACGCTTCGACATCTTGCCCCGTGGTATCGCTTGTATCATCAGTTGTTGCAGGCGTTGGCTGCTCCCCCTGGCTTTCGCGATGAGCATGAAACGCCAACAATCGATCCAGGGCATTTTCGGCCGCCGGTAATGTGCCTTCCAACATGCCAATGGCGTCGGCCGGACCGGTAAAGGGTAAGATCAACATATCCACCCCGCCTAAAATACCACCAACAATGCCCCGACCCAGTTCACCAGAATTGATCTTACGATGTGAGCGGCGCGCCAGAAACCCTAGCTGCGTTGTGTCGAAACCACCCTGCTTGAGCGCCTGTATAGCCTCGGCCGAAGCTGTACGCTCGGTAAATACGCCGATAACAGTATCTTGCTGCGTCATGATATACGCCCCTTTTTCTGAGAGTGAGTGTCTCTGTATATACTACGTATCGCCTACGCGATTGGAAGCAGAAAAGTAGTACCTCTGCTTTCGTAATAGGAACCTTGACAATTGACTTTCTCACCAGTATAGTTGTATATACAAGCTCACTATCGATAGCGGCACTTTACGAAAAACTTCCCGTATGTAATTACTGCGGGAGGATTTTGATGCAGAAGCATAGGTTCATAGAAATGCATGGCTCTTCGTGTGTAAGAGTAGCTGGTGAATCGCCTTTGTAGGGATCATTCTACCATGTCTTTAGAGTGTAGAGTCTTTCATGGAGGAAAGCGATTATGAAATTTTCGCGGAGGCAATATTTACGCAGATCCAGTTTCCTCGTCCTGACAGGTGCTCTGGGAGTATCAGCCGAGGGGATGTTTCCCCTGGAAAAGCTTCCCCTGGCATATGCAGCCTCTGGGAATGGCGCACCTATCGGCCAGACCATCTGGCTCCAGACGACGAACAATAACAACTTTGTGAGCGCCCGCACCGATCAAACCAATTCTCCTCTGGATGGAAGTGTGACCCAGGTGCAAGCCTGGGAGGAGTTCCAGTAGCTTCCACAAAGCAATGGCACGATCGCCCTGCGGGCAAACGCCAATAACAACTACGTGAGCGCCCGCACCGACCAAACCAATACCCCCCTGAATGCAAGCGCGACCCAGGTGCAGGAATGGGAGCAATTCAGGTGGAGGCTGGTCAGTGGCCCACCAGATCCCGACTTCGGCCCCAACGTCTTCATTTTCGATCCTACGATGTCCAGTACGACGATTCAAAATCAGTTGAATTCGGTATTTAGTCAACAGGAAAGCAATCAATTCGGCACGAATCGCTATGCCTTGCTCTTCAAGCCTGGTGCCTACAACGTCGATGTCAATATTAACGGCGCAGTCCACGTCTCCGCTGCCTGGATGAATGGGAACGCGACGCTGAACTTCTGGCGCGGGGCCGAGAACATGGCCGTAAACCCTCCGTCGGGTACCGATATCTGGGCCGTATCCCAGGCAGCACCTTTTCGTCGTATGGATATACGGGGCGATATGCAACTGGATGATGGAGGATGGTCGAGCGGCGGCTTTCTCGCCGACAGCAATGTCACCGGCCAGGTGAAGTCCGGAACTCAGCAGCAATGGATATCAAGGAATGATCAATTGGGAAGTTGGTCAGGTTCCAACTGGAACATGGTTTTCGTAGGCGTCAACAACGCGCCATCTGGGAACTTCCCCAACCCACCTTTCACGGTTGTCAACCAGGCACCCGTCGTCCGGGAAAAGCCGTTCCTCTACATTGATCAGGCAGGCAACTATCAGGTCTTTGTGCCTGCACTCAGGACAAACTCGCAAGGAACGAGTTGGGCCAATGGATCGCCAGCGGGATCGTCCCTGCCCATCAGCCAGTTCTATATCGCAAAGCCGGGCGATTCTGCTAGCACCATCAACAGCGCACTCGCTCAGGGACAGAACCTGCTGTTCGCTCCCGGCATCTATCACCTTAACGACACGATCAGAGTGACCCGACCCAACACAGTGGTGCTCGATCTTGGTCTGGCAACGCTCACCCCAGACAACGGCGTCATCCCCATGACTGTTGCCGATGTCGATGGAGTGTCCATCGCCGGACTGCTCTTCGATGCAGGCTCGGTGAACTCCTCGGTTCTGTTGCAAGTTGGCCCATCTGAGTCCTCACAAGATCACTCGGCCAATCCAACCGTTCTTAGCGACGTGTTCTTCAGGATCGGCGGGGCGGGTGTCGGCAAGGCCACGCAGAGCCTGATCATCAACAGCAACGATGTCATCACCGACGATATGTGGCTGTAGCGTGCGGATCACGGAAGTGGCGTGGGTTGGACATCCAACACGGCTGCCAACGGGCTGATCATGAATGGGAACAATGTCACGGCATACGGCTTGTTCGTCGAGCATTATCAGCAGTATCAGCAGTATCAGGTCATCTGGAACGGCAACGGCGGCCGCACCTACTTCTTCCAGAACGAACTTCCCTATGATCCTCCCAACCAGGGGGCCTGGATGAACGGTGGCGTCGACGGGTACACGGCCTACAAGGTAGCAGACTCGGTCACCAGCCACGAGGCCTGGGGACTGGGCAGCTACTGCTACTTCAATGTCAACCCAAGCGTTGTCGAGGCGCATTCCTTTGAGGTTCCGAACGCGTCAGGGGTCAAATTCCACGATATGGTAACGGTGTCTCTGGGCGGTACCGGAACCATCAACCACATCATCAATAACACTGGAGGTCCGTCGAATTCGAGGAACTCTGTCGCCTACCTGGTGAGCTACCCCTAGCTCGAATCGTTCAAGGCTGATCGATTGACAGGTATGCAGAGTCCCAACGCAAGAAATTACGTTGGGACTCTGCATGAACTTACAGAGGGCCGAGCGCGAAAGCCCCCGTGTTTCAAGCGGGGGATGAAGCGCCGTTCCTTGTGTGGGAGGGGCGCGAGGCCCTGGACCGCTTGAAATCGAGGGCAACGCTTGACACGGGCTCCCCGATTCGTTCTGCTTA
>DATAYF010000697.1:0-2731 GCA_036272735.1 Ktedonobacteraceae bacterium | reverse complement strand
GTTTGCCCATCCGTCGGTAGACCGCAACCGCCGCTCTGCGAAAGCCTTCGAGCGTGCCCTGGCTATGCCGATGACGAGGATCTTGGAGAAAGTTGTGATACTCAGCGAGGATGGCCTCGTCGCCCTGGGCTGTTCCACGTCCAAGGATCATTGCTCACCTCCCGAAAGCACACTCTGAATCTGTTTGACCGGAGAGAAGACGTGCTGCGCCTTCTCAAACTCCGCTGCAACAAATGTATCTCCCAAGTGCAGGTAAGGAAGCAGCGAATTGATATTCCTGTGCCCAACCAGTTTACGAATGGCCGCTTCAGACATCCCTTGAAGCACGAGTTGGGTAATGCCAGTATGGCGAAAAAGGTGAGCATGCAAAGAGCATCCACAACGTGCTGCGTAGTAGTCAATTGCGTGCTGGAGTGCATTCACTAAGAGAGGGCGACCACGAGCCACCCCTTTGAATGCGACAAAAATCTCATCAACATCAGGAAAGAGATCGCGACGCTCCTCATCAAGATATTTGTTGAGTGCAGCAAAGGTAAAGGGGTCCATGTAGACGATCCGCTCTAGATCCCCTTTTCCATGCCGGATATGGATGCTGCGATGGCTACATTCGATATCCTCAAACCGAATCGAAACCGCCTCACCGATGCGCAGACAGCTCATCCACATGAGCAAGATTAATGTTCGGTCTCGCCACGTGGGTAAAACAGCAAAGAACGAGCGCAGGTCCTCCTCAGAGATGACATCAGGCACCCGTTGGGGCTGCTTGCGATACAAACTTGGGCTTCCTCTTCTATGCATGCTACGATTGAGTTGCAGAGGAGCAACAGGATTCTGAGGGAAAAGGATGGGATCAAGCAGATTCAGCTCATGAAACAGTGAGGAGACAGTGGCCAGACGACGATTAATCGTCAGGCTAGAGAGTCCGGCCTGGTCTTGCTGTTCCATGAACCTGAGACAATTGTGGCGATCAATCTGCTCAAGTGGGAGGCCAAGCGTGGTAAAGAAGACCTTCAAATCGTGAGCGTAGTTGATCCAGGTATGCCGAGATCGACTCATTTTCACCTTACGAAGGAAGTGGTCGATCAAAGAGGAATTGGTGGAGACATCGATCATCATGCTGTGTTCATACACAATGGTGATCTGGACCGGTTGGCCCATAACGCACTCAAGAGACATGGTTACAACTCCAACTATTGAAAGATTTGGCTAAGTATATTTATCAGTTAAAAGGAGGTCAACTATTCTCCACATAAATATTGCGAGTATGCCTATCAGGTCTATGACCAGAACGAGCACAGCGGTCTTGGGATGACACCACAAGCGGCGTATCTGTGGGGCAGGAAACAGGGAGGAGAGCGCGAGCATCGCCGGATTCCCTACGATGACCGCTTTTTGAAAGCAACCTGTCCGACGACCACGAAAGGGACTGCGATTGTGCAGAAGGGCAGCGGGATCAAAGTGAATCATTTCTACTACTGGAACAATGTATTTCGTAATCCCGAAGTGATCAAAACCGCTGTCCCGGTGCGCTATGATCCATTCGACCTCTCGACAGCCTTCGCATTTGTGCAAGGCCAGTGGGTCACCTGCCGCGCGCCGTATCTGGGCCTGGAAGGGCACACGGAGAAAGAACTGCTCATCGCCACGACCGAATTACGCAGGCAAGCCAGACGTGATGGCGCGCGTGCCGACCTTTCAGCAGAGCGGCTGGCAACCCATATGAGCAAAGCGGCGAGCCATGAGGATCTGCTGCGGCAACGGTTGCGCGAGCTGGATCAGAAAAAGGTGCTCTCCATCATTGCCAGCCAGTCTGGGCACGTGCAACCCCAGGGCATGGTGAAATCTCCGCCGTCCATTCCACCGGAAGCCGTGCGAGCTGAAAAGCGGCTGGCAGCCCTATCTCAGCCGGTCGATGTGTCACGTCTGAAACGTCTGGGAGACTATCGGTAATGGAACCACACGAGTTTGCCCATCTCTCTGTCGAAGAGAAAAAAGCCTTGTTTGCCTCGGCCACGATCACGCATCGTCAGCTCGAAGTCGTGCATGACAAGATTCGGCGCGCGATTCGTCAACCAGCAGGCTTTTCCTTTGTCCTGGTCCATGGTCCTACTGGGGCTGGCAAGACCACAATGATGGAGAGCCTGGCAGGACAGGCCAGAGATCTCCTGCTTCCACCAGGTTTCCACGCTTCCGTTCACACGACAGCGCCTTACAGGTTCTCACCTGTTTCCATGCCGGTGCTGGTGATCGAGGCCGACCTGCCGGACAAGAGCGCCTTCAATCGTGGCTACTTTTATCGAACGGTGCTGACTTTGTTGGGAGAACAGACCTATCCGCAGCAGACCCATGTGGACATCCATGCTGAGGCTGCTCCACCCAAACGGAGGCGTCTTTCCCGCGCGGCCACCGAGTCCAATGATGACCCAGAGCTGCGAGAGGCCACCGATGCCGCGATGCATCGGCATGGGGTCCGCGTGATCTTTGTGGATGAAGCCCATCACCTGCTCTATGGACGGAACGGGACGGGCGGAAGCACGCTTCAGGAACAATTGGAGTGGCTCAAGTCGCTGGGCAGTAAGACGGGCGCGCTGTACATCCTGGTGGGAACCTACGATCTTTTCAATTTTGGCAAACTCAATGGGCAGATCGCACGCCGCTGCTTGCCCGTTCATTTTCCGCGCTACCAACTGGAACGGCAAGAGGACTGCATTGAGTTCCAGCGTGCGCTCCT
>DATAYF010000696.1:0-5209 GCA_036272735.1 Ktedonobacteraceae bacterium | reverse complement strand
CTGCGGGTGGCGTTGGCGTGAGATCAAGCTCTCGGATCGCGTGTTTCTCTGTCAGAATGAAAGCTGCACGTTGTATCAGACCAAACAGGATCGAGACGAAAACGCAGCAAAAGGCATAAGAAAAGAAGCCCTTCGCCTGATCGGGTTGGTTGATCAGGTCGCGCTCGACAGTGGCTCCGGCGGCGCGTAAAAGTCGCCTGTGGAGGCGGTGTAAAACCAAAGGGCTTCGGCCCGGAGGCAGCTACCAATGAAGCAGGAACAATGAAAGGTGTGGCAAAATCTATGCTTGCATATGTTTTACCACATTAATCAGAGCAGTATAGAATACATCTGTCTATGGGTCATGTGTCCGTCTCGGTAATACGCAGCGGATGTCTGCCCATATACTTCTCCAGGCCTCCCAGACACACGAGAATGCCTCTTTCCGCACATCGATGATAGATTATCTTACATTTCCATGCATCCAGACGTGACAATGAGTTCCACAAGATTCGTCTACATGACACATCACGCTATGTACTTTTGCTTCAATCCAATGTAGAATACATTGTATAAATCGATATAAACGAATAACGACAACCTCAAATATAGACAAAAGGAGAGTATTCAGCAAGAATATTGATTTAAAAGATGCAATAAGCTACACAGGAGCGGCGAACCTTGCAGGCGTGACAAGGATCACACTCATGGGGCCCACGGATTGCGCAACGAGATTGTAGTAGGGTAGTGAGTAATTCGAAAGTTCTCCTTGCGCAATCCATGAGCTTTGCTTGCGATCCTCATGACGGAAAAAGAAGATGAAGTATCTATCATCAGATGCTCTCAACAACGTCTGGCGTACGTCCTTGAAGCGCCTGAGTATATCCTCGCCAATAACTCTGAGTTATATGTGGAAGACCGATGATTATAAAACACATGTGTTGTTTTGTTTTTGCTCGTTTAATACTTTTCCCTAGGACGAACGCATCCCGTCTTCCACATTTCTCTCGTCTGTCCCCATCAATCAATATGTGTTTACTGATCTCTGCATAGAGATGTAAACTCTTTGACTTTGCCCACTACTTCATACAGAATGTGGCAATGCGGAAAGTTTAACTGCTTATGCAGAGATCAGTAAAGAGCTAATCTCTATTCTCCCCTTCTACAAAAACGGGTCAACAACAAGTGTGTGCCACATTTTTGACTTGATGTACGGTCCGGTCTCTTGGGTTCATTGCAAGGTGCGCCTGCTCTTATCTGCCGGCGGTGCGAGAGGGAAGAGAGAGGTCTGTCACTATTTCCTTGTTTGGACGTGTCCCTTTGAGAAGGAGGAATTGCCTTCCTCCCTCTTCTACAGTAGTACGAGTGGCGAGAAAGAAGAGTTCCCAAGAGTCCCTACAGCGGTGTGTTGAAAGGTTGGCCCCCTAACAGCGTCCATTTACTGTTCTCAAGCTATGTCTACTTGGCTCGATACTTCAGCACACGCTGTAGTAAATGGAGAGGAGAGTATGCAGTACGAAGAGTTTGTAGCAGAGGTACAAAGACGGGCAGATCTCCCAACAGCGCTTAAGGCACAGCAGGCTATCCAGGCAACGCTTCAAACGCTCGCCGCCTATATATCGCGGAAGGAACGTCACGACGCGGCATCTCAACTGCCGAAGGGAATCAAAACGTACCTGCAAAGACCATTGCTCAGTCCTGAGAAGCGGCTAGGTCCTGGTCCTGGAAGCCCTGTTACCGCTGATGAATTCTTTTGGTGGGTGAGTACGCTCGAAGGAGTGCCACTAGAGGTGGCCCGTGAGCATGCTCGGGCCGTGATGAGCGTTCTGCGTGATGCTTTGTCGCAGGGTGAATTTGAGGATATTCGCGCCGAACTGCCAGCCCCAATCTACAATGAATTTTATGAAGACAAAAAGTAGGGGAGGCAGGGCTCCGTATGGCTTGTGTTGACGCCAACGGCGAGCATCCCTCGCGTTCCAGCAGGAGTGCTCGCCGCCCGCTCGCTTGTTCGAGCTTGAGTACCAGCTTCGCGTCGAGTCACCATAGCCGTGATTCGCTGTGGCTCTGCTTCTAAATGGTGCAGGTGTAAATGTTGAGAATATGTATAACTCAGGCTCTCCCGCGCAAATGGTGCATGCTGAGCTTATTTGAGAAGACTTCCCTTCTTTCTGAGCTGAGAAGACCGTTCGTCGATGATTATTGATGAGTTGAGCACCACCTTCGAGGCAAAAATCCCTCTCATGAAATGGGTAACAGGCAAGTAGCTCGGATGGCCTCCACGCGAATGTAAGAGCTAATCAGAGAAAAAATGTTTGCCTCATTTCATGGGGGAGATTTTTGCCTCACAGAAAAAAGTGATTTCCATCAGAGCGTCCGAAAGACGCCCCGCGAAGTGTACTCGCTCAGCCATCTTCGTCAGCACACCTGTGTGTCGGAGAAACTGAGCGATGACCGCTGCCTTCCCAAACGAGCAAGGCGTCGAGGGGATGGAATGCGAAGTGTGGTCTGGATGATTACGGACGATTCCATCATACTGTTCACCTATGCCTCCTTTGTCAGGAATCTTTTTGTTCTTCCTCATCAACAAAGCCTCTTTTTCTTCTGATTCGCTACGGGTCATCCCGCTGCGCAATTCGTGGGTAAGGCGAGAGAGCGCCTGGGAGCGTTTGTTCTAGGGATGTTTTGACCCATCAGGCATGATTGCTCCTTTGAGCGACTTCACTTCTTTCAGTTGTTTTCCTGTGATCATTGCTCCACTGAGGTCTGTCTCGCTCAGATCAACGCCATTCAGATCAACATTTCTAAGATCGGCCCCACTAAGATCGGCCCCTTTCAAATCAATAATGCTCGTGCTTCTACTCTTAGAGATCAGCCCTGCTTCGGACAAGTATTGCATCAGGAGCCCTCTGCGCACTCCATCCATGCGCCACAGGGCTGCTAAAACATCTCCCCTTGCCACGACTCTTACTTCGTCCCCAGGCTTCACTCCTCTCAAGTTTTTGTTGAGCAATAAATCTCCTATCTCGTTCAGACAGGTTGTCAGTTCTGTTTCTCGCTGCTGGTCCATGGTAATTTGGAGGTTGGTGTCATATTGCCTTTGGCTGTTCTGAAGATTGCTTTGTGTTTGCGTGAAACTGAACCAATATCCAATTCCAGCGAAGACAAGCGGGATAAGCAGCAACTGAATGAAGTCCCAGGGTGTCTTGCCAGTAAAACCCATCCTTTTAGCGAACGACTTTTTCCGCAAATGGTCAAGTTTCTTTCGGTCTTTTGCTGATAATGGGGGAGTCCAGAGCTTGTTATCATCTGTTAGTGGTGTGTTTCCTGCCACGTTCTGGTGATTCTCATCCATATACCTTTTTCTTCCTTATCCGGTTGAGAAATAGAACATCATCCTTATTTTATCCTGGGGTGCAAAATATGGCTCATCCGCAATTATGGTGTAATACTTATCAATAATAGTTTTCGCAATGATAGGCTCTGTTCAGAAAGACTGAATCGTGGTCTTCTCAAATAAGCTCAGCATGCACCATAATTGCGGATGAGCCTAACTCATATTGAATTTTGTTTTTTAGGCTGCCCCATATAAGACATAGTGTTATATACTAGTCTATAAGGGGCGAGAGAAAAAATGCCTCTCGAGGTTGATCTGGAGTACTCTCAAGGTCTCATCGCAATTACTATTACATCATCATCAAATGCTATTACACTTGGGGAATTTCCGTGGTGCCACGCCCTCACTTCTTCATGTGCGAATATCTGGATAGGTTCTATTGTATTTCATTTTGTGAATCTATGAATCCAGTTCGCACGATGCAAAGCTGTTTCACTGGCAGCTTCTTCATGACTGGAGGAGGCTATCAATGGCAATACGTGTAAGCACCGCCTTGACTTCCTCTGACCGTTTTTTTAAAGTGGGTCGAATGTGTTTATTCGCCCTGGCCTGCTGCTTCCATAAGATCACGCACTTCATCAAGCATATGGTGGAGATCGGTAAGCATTGCCCCACGAAGAGCCAGCAGAGAGCCTGCGCTGATGGACAGGCTCTCTGCGCGCTCAGTTGGTGATTCGATGGGCTTTGCATCGTGTGCGAGGTGCATCTGCCAGCTACGGAGCTGCTGCTGTGCATCCTCCAGGCGCGATCTGAGGGTTTCTCTCTTGAGGCGTTCACTACGTGGGAGGGAAGCAGGCGAGGAGATATATTTTGCCAGCTCTGCCAGAATTACTCCTATTTCTTTGAGCAGCGAGGCGTAATCGCGTGCCCAGGCTTGTTTCTGAGCCAGCTCTGACCAGGCGAGTTCAGGCTTATTGATGGTATAGATCATCCGGCGCATTTGTCGCATCAGTCGGCCAAGTGCCTGCAGCATGTCGGGATAATTCATCAGGAGACGACGCGCCCGGCGTGCCCATGGATTCAGACGGGTGCTGTCCATGCCCAGGGCATATGCTTGTTCTGCTGTACGTACCCGCTGTTCTAAATTCTGCATTGAGCGATAGCTCTCGCGGATTTGGGCTTCGCTCAGATGACCGGCCAGAGCATCGGCGAGGTTGGGTGTGGCACTTGCCAGCTCGGTCATCAACGCTGCTACAGCATCCTGTGTTCTGGAAACGTAGACGGGCGGCGAGAGCAGCAGGCTCACGATGGTTCCAACAAGGCCACCAACGAGGGCACCGAGCATGCGTAAGAGGGGATAGTCACTCGCGGTAGCGCCCAGGGCAAGGACGAGTGCGGCACTGATGGGAATCTGGGTGGCGAGATATTGCCCACGGTTCTGAAGAACCAATCCGATGATCTGAGCAAGGAAGATCATCAGGGTAATGGTCCAGAAAGTGAGACCGAGAACGTGGGCAACAAAGATTGCCAGACACATCCCAATGATCACGCCCAAAATGCGTTCGATACTCTTACGCACCGTTTGCCAACTGGTGACCTGGACCACAATGACTGCCGAGACCACGGCAAGTGCTGCGGCCTCTTCTCCGAGGAACGCAGAGACAATGGCCCACGAGAATCCCGCTGTGAGTGCGCTCTTGATCGCAAACAGGAGGAATGGCGATCGAGCCTCCCATATGCTGTGTAATCTCTTGAGAAGAGGATGGATCATGGTTTGCTTCTTTGTTCTCATGCTGACGCTCTGCTCCTAGAAAATTATAGCAAATCCGTGAAAAGCGTGCATCTTTCCTGACCGTGAATAGAGCGACGTCGCAAGGGTCAGGGGCAGTGTAACTG
>DATAYF010000695.1:0-4263 GCA_036272735.1 Ktedonobacteraceae bacterium | reverse complement strand
TCACCTCTTTGCAGCTGCAAATGCAACTGCTGGCAAAGCAACTGGCAAAGCAAGGCATCTCCGACGCTGCTCCGGCGCTTTCCCGAATGCAGGGGCAGAGCAAACAATTAGAGTATTTGATTGGAGAGCTCCTGGATGTGTCCAAGATCCAGGCGGGCAGGTTAGAGTACGCTCAGGAACCCGTGGATCTCGACGCGTTGCTCCAGGAGGTGGCTGACACCCTGCAACAAATCCATCCGAGCCATACCCTCGTGGTGCGTGGCGCAGTACAGGCGGGGCAGACCAGCCTGATGGGGGACCCGGACCGGCTACGGCAGGTCTTCACCAACCTGATCAGCAATGCCATCAAATATTCTCCCGGTGCCCAGATGGTCGAAATGGACCTCGATACCTCCGAAGATGCGGTCACGGTCCGCGTGCGCGATCATGGCCTGGGCATCCCGCGAGAGCAGCGCGAGAAAATCTTTGAGCGCTTCTACCGGGCTACTGGTCCCAGGCAGAGAGGGATCCCCGGTCTGGGCATGGGGTTGTACATTGTGGCGGAGATCGTTAAGCACCATGGAGGAACCATCACCGTGGATAGCGAAGTCGGGAAAGGTTCCACCTTTACGGTGACCCTTCCCCTGGAGAGGTGGACCTAACAGCAGGGGAATACGAGATATCTGGCGGATAAGCAAATACTCCACAAAGCGTACAATAGCCTTGTCCTGGTGCTCCTCGCTTTGCCGCACGGCTTGTTTGAGCGCTTCTTTCATAGCTTCTCTTCCGGCTTCTTAATTTTCAGGGCGTTTGTTTTCTTCTTTCGTAAGGAGGCATATTTTTACGCGAGCTCGCTCTTTGTTAGCAGATCGTTGCACCATTCGTGGGTATGAGGAAGCCGCCCTTATCCAAAAAGCGGCTTCCTGTTCTCATGAACAACTCAACATGGTTGTGTCTTACTCGCTCTCTAGATGCGGAGAAAGCGTGGTCGGTGGTACAACTCCTTGGCTTTGTAAAAACTCTTTCATATCGATGACTCCGGTAATCTGGAGCCAGACTGGTCCCTGATCTGGCTCAATGTCCAATCTGAAGCGAAAGAATGGGCAACACAGTCGTTCGTAGCTCAGAAAGGCCACCACCGTTTGCAAGACATCCGTTTCGTTGGGCAGCCGCCAGGCATATCCGGTGGGCAGTTCTTGCAGCACTTCCGCTGATGTAAAGATCTGCTTGGTGTTGGCCTCATGCACTGATCGATACGCTTTCGGAATGGCGAAGGGATTGCATGCGAAAATGGGATCAGGCTGGGTCTCGGTCATGTGATTCCTCCTGTGGTGTGGGAAACAAGATCATCGGCGACAAGAACGAAGGCGTTTCTGTCAAAAGAACAACGAGAACGACAGAACCCCTTGTATATCTTCCTCTTCCAGAGTACAATTTCAAGTGAACTTGAAGTCAAGAGGGCACGCGAAAGCGAGGAACAGATGGAGACACTCCCCATTGGAGAAGTGGCCCATCGGGCTGGTGTACGAACCTCAACGATCCGGTACTACGAAAGCGTTGGACTTCTGCCGGAACCCCAACGAGTATCTGGAGGGCATCGTCGCTATGACGTCAGTATTCTTGAACGGTTGGCGGTTCTGCGGATGGCCGGGCAGGCGGGATTCACCATTGCCGAGATGCACCTGCTGGTAGCAGGGTTTGAAGCTTCAACTCCAGCATCAGAGCGGTGGCAGTTGCTTGCTCACACAAAGCTCAAAGAGGTTGAGACAACCATCGCTCATGCCCAGCAGACCAAGCGGATTTTGGAGCGTTTCTTGCGGTGTGGCTGTCTTCACCTGGGAGAGTGCCTTCAAGAATACCAGAGCGAGGTGCTTTCACCCGTCACCGCGTCGTCAAACGAAAGCTAACGAAGGCGCTCTGTCCTCTCGACGCAAAGCAGCAGGCGATGGAACCGACATCGCTTATGCGGCTGACTCGCACAAGATAGCTTTCTTGTAGTAACCTCGTTGCGCAACCCGTGGGCCAGGCAAGCAGCAGCGTGCAAGAGCGACGTATAATCCCCCTGGATGTAATAGAGGTGGTGGATAGACATAGATATGTCCCCAAAGAAGAGCGTACGATGCCCCGGCGCTCTTTTTGTTGTAATAGTACGTCTGTTCCTGATATACTATAATGAAATTTCACGAAAGGAGTTGCCTATGAAAAAGGAAATATGGCTACTTGTTGCGATTATCCTTGGCGCACTCGCGATTGCAAGTGAGGTAAAGCGCGAAGGGTCCTTGATCCAGCAGTTTGTGAAAGGACTTTAGGTGGGAAGTCTTGTCTAAGGGAGTGGTAAGTAAATTTCCACTCCTTTTTCTATCTCACATAGTGCCCAAAGATGATATCGATGCGATTGTCGTATGCTCGGCCATAGTCGGCTCTCCACCGCGGGCCTCTATCTCACTCCCAGTGAAGACGACGTGCGCGCGGCTGTTGAGCGGGTGGGTCTCTAAGCGACGAAAATCTTTTACCTGTTTTACTCGTTTCCCCTATGTCCTATTTTTACACGTATCTCGGCTCTGGGTCAAGTATTGGCGCTGACACTCTCCTGGTTCACGCCCCTGCTCCTGGTGGCGGGACTGGCTCTCCTGCTCTCATTACGTCTCTCGATCCGGGTAGCAGCTTCCCTGGCCTATGGAAGCTGGCTTGCTCTCCTGGCCATCAGCACCATTTCCAATCTCTCCAGCTTGCGTCTGCGCTGAGCGTTTTGCCGGGCTGCATCGGCCTGGCGGGGCTTTCTCTTGCACTCCTGCGTATGCACACCAATATGCACCGTCTGCTCCCCCATGCATAAAGTTCGCGAACCTTTTGGGGAGCTGGCTCGTAAGAGGGGACGTGCAACACCCAGCTCGCACCTGCCAACTCGAACAAACATAAAGGAGATTCATCATGAATATTACTGCGCTGACCAGTACCGGGAAGCCTACCCGGACAATCCAGCGCCCGCGCCTGCTGCTGAATGTGATGACCTGGGAGTTTCGGCGCTTCTGCGCCAGTCGCCTCTTCTGGGCGCAGGCCCTCGGCTTCTTCTGTTTCTCCCTCTTCCTGACCTGGGCACTACATGCACCAGATAATTTCGGTGACGTGATGAATGGCGTGCAGATCAGCGGCTTCGTGGCTGGAACGAGCACCTGGGGGTTGCTGCATACCCTGCCAATTGCTCTGGTGGTGCTGGTTATTCTCCTGCCCTTTCTCACGGTAGATGGCGTAACGCGGGATCTGCAGCGGCGCACCCACGAACTGCTGCTGACGACCGCGCTGCCCACCTGGGCCTATGTCTGGGGACGCTACCTGGCGGGCCTGCTGATGAGCCTGGCGCTGGCGCTGCTGTTTCTGGTCGCTATCCTGGGCATGGGATGGCTGCTGCACCTGACCATCACCGACTATCCGGCACCGGAGATTGGTAGCGTGCTGCTCCTCTGGGTCGGTATGGTAGTCTCGGCGACGATCCTTGTCAGCAGCCTCGGCTTCGTCCTGGGCACTTTGCTCCCGCGCCTGTCCACGCTGATTAAGGTGGTGATTCTGGTGATGTGGATCTTAGGGGGAGTGGTGATCCCTCTCGGACTAAACGGTACCACACCAGCTACCTGGTACGTCAATTGGGACCCGACCAGCGGGGTTACTGGCTATGGACTGCGCCTCGCGTATTCTCTTGACCTTAAGGCGATTACGAGCGCGGCTCAACTTCAGCAGACCCTCCTCACTGTTGAGAACAAGATACCGGACCTCGCCGGCTGGTTTGGGCCACACCTGGGGCTTTCCGGAGCTAGCCTGGTACTGGTGCTGATCGCGGCTCTCGCTTTCAAGCGGTCTCGTGACGCACTCAGCTAATCTGCTCGTGCGCTGTTCGTCATTGCGCTGCTGCGCATCCCGATCTTCATGCATCGCTTGCTTCCCCATCCGTAAGGTTCGCGAACCTTTTTGGGGGTTGGCTCGTAAGAGGGGACGTGCAGCACCCAGCTCGCACCTATCAACTCGAACACACACAAAGGAGAGTCTTATGAATATTACTGCGTTGACCAGTACCGAGAAGCCGACCCGCTCTCTCGACCATAGCCCGCGTCCCTTGGCTCGCGTGATGGTCTGGGAACTGCGTCGCTTCTGTGCCAGCCGCCTCTTCTGGCTGCAAGCCCTCGGCTTCTTCTGTTTCTTGCTCTTCCTGACGTGGGCCCAGGGGATGCCAGATTCCTTCCGTCACGCAAAAGGTGCTGTGGTACTCAGTGGCTTTGTAGCCGGAACCAG
>DATAYF010000694.1:0-5564 GCA_036272735.1 Ktedonobacteraceae bacterium | reverse complement strand
TACGTTCTTATTTTAACAGGTTCTGTCGTCTTTGGCACGTGTTTCACTCTTTTTCTGGTATGGTAGCGGCTCCTCTCACCTCAAGAAGGAACAGCGCTTCATCCCCCGCTTGCAAAGACGGGGGCTTTCGCGCTCGGCGTTCTGTAACATATGAGCAGGCGATTGTGCTAGATCAGCAAGATGCCGAGGCCTATTTTGGCAAAAGCGAGGCCTGGTATCATCTGCAAGCCTATGAAGATGCGCTGGCAACGTGTGAGCAAGCCATCAAAATTGCTGCTCATCATGGTCATTTTTACACGCAGCAGGCCGAAATATTGGATCAGCTTTCACGCGAGGCCAATAACACGGCGAAGCTGCTGGTCGCGAACGTTTACTGATGGTGAGAAGAGGTGCCGCACCTGGCACCTGGAGACAAAAATATTGCTTTTCGACACCCCCTTGACAGTATTTCTTCTCCGCACTATGATTTAATTAATCGACCAGTCAAATACGAAAGGAAAGGTTGTAACAGGTGGCAAGAACTCCGAAAGTTGTCGAGGATCGGCGAGAACAGATTATCGATGCTGCCATTCGCGTGTTTGCTCAGAGGGGCTTTACCAGAGCAACAAACAAAGATATTGCGCAGGAGGCGGGCATCACGCCAGGGCTCATCTATTACTATTTCGAGAGTAAGGGACGACTGTTGGAGGCGATTTTCGAGGCGCGTTCGCCTATTCGCTTGCTCGACCATATGTCGCCTGACATGCTCAGTCTCCCACCGGAAGTGTTTCTGCGCGCATTGCTTATCGATGCTTTTGCAATTATCGAACAGGAAAATTTTGTGCAGCTTATTCGTATCGTATTGCCGGAGGTTCTTCATGGCTCGGCGGATATAAGACCAGTCACGATGACCTTTTTTCAGCGCATACTTACCTTCCTTACGCACTACTTTGAATCCAGGAGCGCGCAAGGAGCGCTTCGTCCAGGTGATGCCTTGCTCACTGCGCAAATTTTCTTCAGCAGCGTGCTCGGCTTCGTTCTGCGTCGCTATATTTTCGAGGACCCATTAGCACAACGCTATTCGCCAGAACATATCGCGGATGCCATCGTCACTACCGTGCTGCATGGCATCCTTGCTGATGCCTGATCTTTTTTAACGTTTTTTAATTGATCAGTTGATTAGTAAAAAAGGAGGTCCGATATGCAGTTTCATTCAGTGGAATACACTTCCGAGAGTCAGCATGCAGTGGAACATACGACGTGTTGTATTGTCGGTGGAGGTCCAGCGGGCGCAGTGCTGGCTCTGCTGCTCGCGCGTCAGGGTATCGCCGTCACGTTGCTGGAAAAGCACAACGATTTTTTGCGTGACTTTCGCGGCGACACTATTCATCCCTCGACACTGCAAGTGTTGGATGAAATCGGCCTGGCGGAACGCTTGCTGGCGCTCCCGCATTCGCGCGTGGATGGGCAAGCATTTGTGACCTCGCGTGACATATTGAGGCTCGCGAGTTTTCAGCATCTGCGAACGAAATATCCTTTTGTCGCGCTCATCCCCCAACACGAGTTCCTGGCCTTTATTACGAAGGAGGCAAGCCAGTATTCCACATTTCGTCTTTTGATGAATGCACAGGCGGAAGAGGTGATCGAGGAACAAGGCGTTGTGCAAGGTGTACGGTATCGAGCACAGGATGGCCTGCACGAGTTGCGTGCGTTGCTGACCATAGGTGCCGATGGTCGTTCGTCACCCATTCGCAAGCAACTTGGCTGGCAACCCGTTCAATCGAGGCAGGCGATGGATGTGCTGTGGTTTCGCCTACCTAAGCACGCTGATGAAGAGCAGCAGATCAGGGTACAACAAGGGAATGGACACCTGCTGGTTATGCTTCCTCGCTCGGACTACTGGCAGATAGGCTACGTCATTCCCAAAGGCGGTTATCAAGCGATTCGCGCTGAAGGTATCGACGCGTTACAGCGCGATCTTGCCAGCATGATACCTTCCTGGCGAGATCGTTTTGAGATGCTGACGGACTGGAAGCAGCTACCAATGCTCTCTGTGGAGTCAAGCTATCTGCGGCGCTGGCATGGTCCCGGTATGCTGCTGATTGGTGACGCGGCGCATGTGATGTCCCCCATTGGTGGCGTTGGTATTAACTACGCGATTCAAGATGCCGTCGTGGCCGCGAATCTGCTGACGAAACCACTCCAGCGGGGAAAAGTCACCGACGCTGAACTGGCACAGATACGGAAACAACGCATCATTCCTATACGCGTCATCCAGGTATTGCAGAATCTCTTGCAAAGAACACTGCTCACAAAAGCATTGGCAACGAAGCAGCCACTCAATATCCCCCGATTTTTGTATCTGCTGCCCCGCATTCCTGTACTGCGCACAATTCCTGCGCGTCTGATAGCCATTGGTCTAGTACGTGTGCATGTGCAGGCATCATTGCGCGCGGCACATCCAGTAGCATCGCACGTTCCAGAGCACACTGTTGCTACAGGAGCCGGGGATCTTTGATTGCAAGTATAAAGAATCGTGATGGTTACGCATGCATTGATGCCTATTGATGGTCTACTAGACCATCAATAGGCATCAATGCATGCGTGGCATACTTGTAAGGTTATTTTGTAAAAATACTGAGGGGCAGGAAGGCTCCGACGAGCCAGTTGGGCATATCCACGACCTCGCAGAGTTTCAGGTCAACGGCTACGCTACAAAGCATGTAGGCGTCGGTTCGCGACAAATTGTAGGTCTGTTGCAGGTGCTCGATCATATGGCGCAGGGCATTACGTGTGGCCTCGACCAGATCTGGTCCGATACCGTCCGTGACGTAGTACGGGGCTGTATTCGTGCGCGTGGTCAGCGGGCCGCTGGTGAGGAATTGCGGCTCAGGCACGTGCAGGTCTTTGCGCACCGTCAAGCGCACTGTCGCGTGCATGGGTGCCTCGATGGCCGTGCCACACACCTCGCCATCGCCCTGTGCCGCGTGTCCATCGCCCATGGAGTAGAGCGCTCCCGGCACCTCCACCGGCAGGAAGAGCCGTGCCCCTTTGGTGAGATGTTTGGTATCCATGTTGCCGCCGTGACGATAGGGGGGAATGGTCGAAAGCGGTTCTGGCGCACCTGGCGCGAGTCCGATCTCACCACAAAAAGGAGCGAGCGGGATGCGAATACCAGGCGCGAACTCGCCCCAGCCATCGGCCCCGCCCTCAAGCGTCCAGAGCTTTAACGCGGGTTCGCTAAATTCGTCGGCCAGCAGGCCAAACCCTGGAATAAGCGCGGTCCAGCCCCATTCCCCTGGTTGCAGATCGACAATCTCCACCTCCAACGTATCGCCGGGTGCGGCACCTTCAACATAAATAGGACCATGCACCTGGTCCACGCGTGCGAAATCGAGGTTTTGGATCGCATCAACCGTGCTGTCGGGGCCAATCTGGCCGCCCGCAGAGTCGAGCAGGTCGAATTCGACCGTTTCCCCGGAAGGAATGGTGGCGATAGGAGAAATACTATTGTCCCATGCCAGATGCCATTGGTCGCGGTGCACGTGGATGGTACGCCCCGTCTTTTGTATATTCGTCATCGTTCGCTATCTCATCCTTTCTCTCTACTATGGTGTGCGCTTCGTTAAGCTGAAAAAAGCTTTCTGCCATAAAAAAAGAACCCGCGTGTTCTCTGGTTATTGATTGATATCCATCTCTGTTTCTGTCACAGCATAGCTTATTCCTGAGCAAAAAACAAGGTATTGCCGATGCCGACGATACCTTTTCTTGCTGTGTTATAGTGCTATCTTAACGCGTCATTTTCCCCTTATCAGCCGCGGCTGCGTTGGCGCGTGCCTCTTCGCGGTCTAGCGCCAGCTCTTCCACTGAGCGCGTCTTGAGGCGTGCAGCACCCTCCGTCTCGCGTAACTTGACGCGCGTGCCGTTGCGTTCCGCTTCATCCAGGCGCTGTTGCGCTGCTGGAATAGCGCTTTTATACTGGGGGAGCCACTGCGCCTGTGCCACGAGCATTTCATCGGCCATTTGCCATACTTCTTCCGGGTTGCAGACCGCTCCCACCAGTGGATCATGCAGCATTGCTTGCTTGAGCCATATGACATTCCCATGCACGGCTGCCTCCGTCCCCATTTCCTGTACATGTACGCTAGCTGAGCAGGTTGCTGCACAGGCCAGTGGTAAATCGCCAACAACTGGCATGTTGATCCCGTTCTTATCAACGTAACCAGGAATCTCAATCACGCATCCATTAGGCAGATTGGTAATATGGTTATGGTTCACGATATTGAAGTGGCCACGATAGACGCGCCCGGTTTCCAGTGCCTCAATAATATAGGAACCATGTTCCTCGCTGCGCTTCTCTGGCGTAAACTTCGCTGGAGCCTCCTCTAACCAATGCGGAAAATCCGTTTCAAACCAGTTGCGACCTTCGGTGCAGACGCGCAGATAACCGCCAGTTTCGCCATTGATCCAGCTAGAAAGATCGATCCATTGCTGAATTTCATCTGTGCGTTTGCGATACCACGGCAAATATTCGCTCAAATGCCCATTGGATTCCGTGCTGTAGTAGCCGAAGCGGCGTAGCACATCGATACGCACTTTCTCGGTGGTGGGAAATTCTGGATGCTGCTCGAAAAGTTCGAGCAGGTGCGGAAGCATATCTCTACCACGCCACTGTACCTTTACAAACCAGGTCTGGTGGTTGATGCCTGCTGCAACCACATCTACATCGCGGCGATGCAGGCGCTCTTCGGGTCCGAGCAGCCCTTCGCGTTTAGCCCAGTGCTCGATGACGCTGGTGATCTGCCAATGTGCTCCCTGTACCCCGTGGCAGAGACCAATTGTGGGGACGCCACCATACTGATTGCAGGCGCGCACGTTCATTGCCATCGGGTTTGCATAATTGAGCAAGAGCGCGCCCGGCTTGGCGACCTCGCGAATGTCCTGGCAGAAGCCAAGCAATGCTGGAATGGTGCGCTGTGCATACATGATGCCACCAGCGCAAATAGTATCACCGACGCACTGATCCACCCCATACTTCAGCGGAATATCAATGTCGGTCTGAAACGCCTCTAGTCCTCCCTGGCGGATCGTGCACAGCACATAATCAGCGTCCGCCAGTGCGCGTCGCCGATTCAGGGTTGGCTCAATGGTCGCGGGTAGCTCATTACTCTGGATGTCGCGCTGGCAAAGCTGCGTAACCATGTCGAGATTGCGTTGCGAAATGTCGGTAAATGCGAAGGTGGTGTCGGCCAGTTCAGCCACCGTGAGAATATCGCTCATCAGCTTCCTGGTGAAGCCAATTGAGCCTGCACCGATAACTGCAATTTTGATAGACATCTCTCTCTCCCGTCTTTCATCATTTGCTTTTTCCGAATTTTACCGCATAGGTCAATTATAGATACATTTGAAATAAGGCACAAGCAAAACCTCTCGAATAGCTCTACAAGCTTATTCCCTCAACCTTTCCCAACGAATATAGTTCAGATCAGTTCAGCAAAATACCCCGCAATAAAGCCGATAAGGTGTCAGTTCAGGTGTCAGAAAAATACCCCATCACCATGCTTTTAATCGAGATCACAAGCGTG
>DATAYF010000693.1:0-6912 GCA_036272735.1 Ktedonobacteraceae bacterium | reverse complement strand
TTACACCATACAGCTTGTCTTCTCCCATCCGGACTATACCGTCGGCTCTGGAACTTCCCCAGATCCTGTCACGCTCATAACAAGCATGGCTCGCGGGCTATACCGCCGATCAGGAATTGGAAAGCAATAGCTTCCTCACCCTGCCCCGAAGACGTATCTTTTATGGTTTACTTAACGTATCATACCATATTCCTATGCTTTATGGCTAGCCCAACCTCCTGGCAACAGCAGCCCACGCGAACCAGGGCAGCGGCTGTGTCAATTCCCACTGCGCGCTTGCAGCGTTGAAGGCCGCAGGGACCGCTATCTCCAAACTGCTCAGCGTTGGCATAATGGTATGCAGGTAGCGGCTGCGCAGCGCGGCGGGTGGTGCGTCGATAATATCTTCACGGCACAATCGTTGCATATTGAGATCGTCGTCTGGACCAAACCAGCAGAATGCTTCATCCCATAAAGAAATAAGCGAGGAGGTCAACGCGGTCCGCACCGCGCCACCAGCCCCGGCCAAACGACGCACCCAACCCTCAGCATGCACCGCATGGACGCGTTCCTCCTGCACCACTTTGCGCGCGCGCTGGCGCAGGGGTTCGTAGCTCGATTGCTGGGCTGCCGCAAAGAAGGTAGTTAACGCTCCATCGAACAAAAAATTGATGGCGACGAAATCGGACCAGCGTGCGAAGTCGTTATCCAGGAAGGCCAGGTGATAATGCAGGGTGCGCGTCATGGGTTCGATCTGGGCAGGATCAACTTCGGCCTGGCCAAAGTTGTCGAGCAGGGGATACAGCGTGCGAGCGTGCCCAAGCTCATCCTGGGCCATGGCGGCAGCGGCAACCGATGCTTCTAACGCTGGCGCTCCATTGCACCAGTAGGCATAGCGCCGCCCAATGGCTTGCTTGTTGTCGGCCAATGACGAAAGCACGTTAAATAGTGCGGCGTTATCTACCCGTGTACTCATCAATACCTCATTTCTCCATTGAACAGTGGCTTGTATTTCCGGTTGGCCTGCTACAAACTCATCAGCAAGTTCTTCGCATGCCAGTGAAGGAGATTACTAGTAGCTTCAGTATGCCACACACCGCATTCGTTTGTCTCTACGCTCGCCAGGAAACGCAGGGACACTCATCTCGGCATTGCACAGAAACATATCGATAGACCAAAAATCGCTGCTAGCCTGGCAGTACATCAATATATAAACATGTGTCTACTGAGCCGTGGCTCAGTAGACACATGTTTATATATTGATGTACTATATGTACTCTTCACGTAAGAAGTCGACCTATGCGACAAGAATTCCTTAGGACTGCATACTGCGTCGAATAGACTCGAACTCTTCTGGCGTCAGTTTGATGGTGGCTCCCATCGCGTTCTCTTCGAGGTGCTTCACCGAAGAGGTACCTGGAATGGGTAGCATCGTGCTGGAACGTTGCAGCAGCCAGGCCAGCGCGATCTGGCTGGGGAGCGCATTGTGCCGCTTGGCAACCTGGTCGAATGCTCCACCTGGACGCGCAACCTCACCTGTCGTCAATGGATTCCAGGGAATAAAGCCGATCCCCTGGCGCGCACATACGTCGATCATTTCTTCGGACTGCTGCACCGTCATCTGCTCGGACTGCGGACTCCCTATATTGTAATGGTTTTGAACAGTGACGATTGGCACGATCTTTTGCGCCTGTGCGAGCTGTTCTAGCGTGACATTCGAGAGTCCAACATGGCGAATTTTACCCTCTGCCTGCATCTTCGCAACCTCACCAACCGAGTCGGCAAACGGAACCTTGGGATCGGGACGGTGGAACTGGTAAATGTCGATGTGGTCGAGGCGCAGGCGTCGCAGGCTTCCCTCAAGCGCCTCGCGCAGATGAGCGGGACGTCCGTCTTGCGGCCATTGACCCGGACCCGTACGCAAAAGGCCACCTTTCGTTGCGATCACCAGATCTTTTGGATAAGGATAGAGCGCTTCGGCAATCAACGACTCACTGACCTCAGGGCCGTAAGAGTCAGCGGTATCAATCAGGTTGATGCCAAGGTCAAGAGCACGGTGCAACACGGCAATCGCTTCTTGCTTGTTCGCCGGTGGTCCCCAGATACCTTCTCCCGTGATACGCATGGCCCCAAAGCCCAGGCGATACACCTTGAGGTCGCCACCAATGGTGAGCGTACCACTCGCTTCCGCTGGTCGCTGTACAGTTTTATCTTGCATCGATGTTTTCTCCTTTGTGTACGTACCATTCAATTCTTTCAGTAAATAATCACCAGGTGCCGCACGAGCAGAGCCGATACTAGCAGAGGGTGATATTTATACATAGACAGAAACAATCGTATGAAACGTTTTCTTCCAACGACAAGATCTTATGATGCCTGGCAAAACGTTTCTGTCCTGTCGGTGAGCCATGCCCACTGTTCATGTAGGCATACGATTGTGATACGATTGTGGCAAGCTTTTCGTGTCGCGCACTGGTATTCCTCGACTTTATATACGCTTGCCCGGAGAATGTTGCAGCAAAAAGTTTTTGCAGGCCAGCGCCGTGGGCGAAAGGTGCTTATCTTTGACATGGAGCAGATACCACTGGCGCATGATGGGAAAACCCTCGACATCGAGCATCACTAGCCGCTTCGTCTCTAGCTCCATGTTAATTGCCACCCGCGAGATCAACGCAATACCAAGGCCAGCGGCTACTCCCTGCTTAATGGCACTATTGTTGCCAACTTGCATGCTCACCAGCAGCGGCAAATCGGCGGCTTGAAACGCGTCCACCAGCGCGGCGCGTGTACCTGATCCCAACTCACGCAGCAAAAAGTATTCGCGCGCCAGTTCAGCAAAGGGCACAACACCACAGTTCGCTAGCCGGTGCGTTGGTGGCGCGATTAACACAAGTTCGTTGGGGGCAAAAGGCGCAGAAAATACAGGAACTTCGGAGGGTACCTTGCCCATAATCAGCAGGTCGATCTGATTGTTCACCAGCGAGTTGAGGAGATGAACCCGATTTACGACTTCTAAGGCAATCTCAACGTGCGGGTACGCGTGATGAAATTTGCCGAGCAGCGTTGGCACAACATAGGTTCCCACCGTGGTATCAGCACCGATGCTAAGGTGCCCATGATAGGGGCTACGTAGCGCCTCCATCGTCTCTAGCGTTTCATCAATGATGGAGAAAATTTTCTGGGAGTAGAGGTAAAGCGTTTCACCAGCCTGGGTAAGATGCGTCTGGCGTCCGATTTTATCAAAGAGCTTCACCCCCATAAACTCTTCGAGCTGCCGTATCTGCGCGGAGACCGCCGGTTGACTGAAATGCAACTCGTCTGCGGCCCGTGCATAACTACAATGTTTAGCAACCACGCGGAACGTTGCGAGTTGGTGCAGGTTGATCGTGTGCATCTTGCTTCCTCGCTAAAAAATGAACGAGAAACGTTGAATGTATGCTGTAGTATGCTGTAGGTTATATTCCCTCGCGACACTCACTGTCAATAGCTGTGCTCTATGCATAACTCACCGCTTATGTGTTCCTTCACAATCTTTGAAGCGAAAAGCTAGACCCTTCCTGGCTTTTCAGGCTATCCTTGCTATATGGAATGGCGTCGATAGCAGATAACAAACAGACAAGCGTGATGATAGTCACAATGTACGTGCCTCATCATCAGAAAGGGAACTTTACTATGAGCACACAGAGCACGCAACAAGTTACCGAAATGATGCAGTCATGGGAAACGGATGCTCGCTGGCAAGGAGTCAAGCGACCATACACAGCAGAAGAGGTGGTCAAACTTCGTGGCTCGCTTCAGATTGAGCACACTCTGGCTCGCGTAGGTGCAGAGCGGCTCTGGAACCTGCTGCATAGCGCATCCTATGTTCCAGCGCTCGGTGCGTTAACCGGCAACCAGGCCGTGCAACAGGTGAAAGCCGGTTTGCAGGCGATCTACCTGAGTGGCTGGCAGGTAGCCGCCGATGCCAACCTGGCTGGTCAGATGTACCCCGATCAGAGCCTCTACCCAGCAAATAGCGTTCCCGATGTGGTGCGCCGCATCAACCAGGCTCTGCAACGTGCGGATCAGATTCAGCACACGGAAGGCAGCGGTGATACCTACTGGTTCGCGCCAATTATCGCCGATGCAGAAGCTGGTTTTGGCGGTCCATTGAATGTATATGAGATAATGAAGGCAATGATTGAAGCTGGCGCAGCCGGAGTACATTTCGAGGATCAGCTTTCCTCCGCAAAAAAGTGTGGACACATGGGCGGCAAAGTATTGATTCCAACAAGCGCCGCCATTAAAAATCTGGTGGCTGCACGCCTGGCCGCTGACGTCTCGAACATTCCGACCATCTTGATCGCTCGTACCGATGCGAACGGTGCGCGCCTGATCACATCAGATGTCGACGGGGCAGACGCGCCATTTCTGACTTCAGAGCGCACAGAAGAAGGCTTTTTCACGCTCAAGGGTGGTCTGGATGCAGCCATCGCGCGAGGGTTAGCCTACGCGCCCTACTGTGACCTGCTCTGGTGCGAAACATCCGAGCCCAATATGGAGGAAGCTCAGCGCTTTGCAACGGCCATTCATGCACAATTTCCCGGCAAGTTGCTCGCCTACAACTGCTCACCATCGTTTAACTGGCGTAAGAAGCTTGACGATCAAGCTATCGCAACGTTTCAGCAAACGCTTGGTGAAATGGGCTACGTCTTCCAGTTCATTACTCTGGCAGGTTTCCACGCCCTCAACCACAGTATGTTCACATTGGCAGAGAACTACAGGGAAAGCGGCATGACCGCGTATGCACAATTGCAGCAGTCGGAATTCGCGCTCGAAAGCCATGGTTACACCGCGACAAAGCACCAGCGCGAGGTTGGTGCTGGCTATTTCGACGAAGTAGCACAGATTGTTGCTGGTGGCATCTCGGCAACGGCCGCGTTAACCGGCTCAACCGAGGAGGCGCAGTTTCACTAGTCCGAATACCTGAAAGGATCGCCATTCATGACCAAGCCAACAACAACGCAGTACGCGAAAGGCATCGAGGTCGATGCCACTATCACGCCCGAATTTGCTGCCATTCTGACACCAGAGGCGATGAACTTCCTCGCCGCGCTCTCGCGCAACTTTGAGCAACGCCGCCAGGAACTATTGCAGCATCGTGCACAACGCCAGGCGGAAATCGATGCCGGGAAGCTGCCCGACTTTCTGCCGGAGACCGCGCACATCCGCCAAAGCGACTGGACGATTGCTCCACTACCCGCCGACCTTCAAGATCGACGGGTGGAAATCACCGGCCCGGTTGAGCGCAAAATGGTAATTAACGCGCTCAACTCCGGTGCGAAGGTATTCATGGCCGACTTCGAGGACGCGCATGCACCCACCTGGGAGGCAACCATCCAGGGGCAGATCAATGTGCGTGATGCCGTGCGTCGAACCATCAGCTACACCAACCCGTCAGGAAAGGACTATCGCCTCAACGAGCGGACTGCCGTGTTGCTGGTACGCCCACGTGGTTGGCATTTGAACGAGAAGCATGTGCTGATCGATGGCAAGCCCATCTCCGGGGGCATCTTCGACTTTGGGCTCTACTTCTTTCATAATGTGCACCAACTGCTCTCCAACGGCAGCGGTCCCTACTTCTATCTTCCTAAGTTGGAAAGCCACCTGGAAGCTCGCCTCTGGAATGAAATCTTCACGATGGCCGAGGAGAAGTTAGGTATCGCAAAGGGGACTATCAAAGCCACCGTGTTGATCGAGACCATCCTTGCCACCTTTGAGATGGACGAGATTTTGTACGAACTGCGTGAGCATTCCGCTGGCCTCAATTGTGGACGCTGGGATTACATTTTCAGCATGATCAAGAAGTTTCGCAATCTGCCCGCGTACATCTTCCCGGATCGTGCCCAGGTGACTATGACGACCCCCTTCATGCGCTCGTACGCCCTACTTGCGATCAAAACCTGCCATCGGCGTAACGCCCCGGCCATCGGTGGTATGGCGGCACAAATTCCCATTAAGAATAATCCCGCCGCCAATGAAGCCGCATTAAGCAAAGTGCGCGAGGATAAGCACCGCGAAGCAAGCGATGGGCACGATGGTACCTGGGTTGCGCATCCTGGTCTTGTGCCGGTGGCTCTGGCGGAGTTTGACGCGGTTATGCAGACGCCCAATCAGATTACGCGTCAACGTCCAGACGTAGAGGCAACCGCTGCCGACCTGGTGCGTGTTCCCACCGGCACGATTACCGAGGACGGACTGCGCAACAATATCAGTGTCAGCTTACAATACCTTGAGTCATGGCTCAACGGCCTGGGCTGCGTGCCCATCAACAATCTAATGGAAGATGCCGCCACTGTTGAAATTGCGCGTGCCCAGATTTGGCAATGGGTGCATCATCCAAAGGGGATTTTGCAGGATGGCCGTAAGGTGACCATTGATCTGTTCCGGCAACTATTGCAGGAAGAATTAGCACAGCTCAAAACTGCAATTGGCGAGGAATACGAGACAAAGCGCCAATTTGTCAGGGCCTCTCAAATTCTCGATCAAATTATCGCAGATGATCATTTTGTAGAATTTCTCACATTGCCAGCTTACCAATATCTGAGCTAACCTTCATGGTGTGGTAGCGTATACCAGAAACTTACCCACGAATTCGCGTGAAACCATAAAAGGATTGCTATCACCTTTTGACCAATAAAAGTCAAAGGGCGATAGCAATCCTTTTTGAAATTCGTCTATTTTCTTTTTATCTGAACGGCGCCGTAAAACCCCTCCCCTGCCCTTCAGGCATGGGGATAGAAGGCGTGTTCCTTCTGGGGCGCGATGTGTGTGGTACTGTTGACATAGCGTTAAAATAGAGGTATAATAACGCTATGAATACGGAAGAACAGGTACAAAAAATGTCGGTGTACTTTCCTCTTGACTTGCTTGAGAAGGTGTGTCAATCGGCAA
>DATAYF010000692.1:0-3794 GCA_036272735.1 Ktedonobacteraceae bacterium | reverse complement strand
TGCCATGAGTATGACGCTGCTCCAACTCGCGATACGCCTCTCGAACAGCAGCGAGGGGATAGACGCGGGCAATTGGGATTTCCAGTTCTCCCTGGTCGATACACTGGGCGAGATCAGCCAGGACTGCAGCGATTGTCTGATTGATATTTTTTTGGCTGCTATAATTATTGCAACCTTCAGTGATAGCAATAAAAGATCGGGAAATAAGCTCTGCAACACCAGGGCTTTCATACTCACTATTTTGAAGGCGTTCAGCATGTTTCTCAAGGGATTGCACAAGCCAGTCATAATCAGTTAACCCTTGCTTGATATCTTGAGTTTCATAATTAACCTTTTCATTAGGAAATTCCTCTAGCATATCACGTTCTGCAACCTCCAGTTTTCCACATCTCCATAAACGATCCAATCGAGCAGATTCACCAGCAGTTGCGAGAGCCGAGAAAAGGCTACCCCTGTACCTTTCCCGGGTGTATGAAAAAGTTGTAGGTAATCAAGCAGAAAGAAGTTCCTCTGGCTGTTCCCAAAAATGATCAGCGGAAGGAGGGAGGAAGAACGAGACGCCGTTTGTACGCGTCCTCATGATCGGTGACACACGAGCAAGAGCCTGAATGGTTGGTCCAGGCTCTTTTCTCAAGTCCATACCCATCTTCCTACCAACTGATGGTAGGTACATGCTAGCCTTGATGCGACCGATCACGTTCGCGTGCTGGGATGAGTACTCTCGCCCACCACAGCAACTCGGTCACCATCCCATTAAAAGCCCGGTCAAGAAATGCTCCACTGGGCGAATCAGGCGCGTCGGACACATTGGGAACCACACCAGGGACAAGGGAGATGCCAACTTGCTCACGGATGGGGACCATTTTCAACTCGATGAGTACCAGGCGCAACTGCTCCGCCACCCGATATCCTGAGGAGAAACCGCCATAGTGAACGATAGCGGCAGGCTTATGGACCCATTGGAGGTAAAGGTGGTCAATAGCGTTCTTGAGCACAGCTGGATAGCCATAATTGTATTCGGGGGTGACAAAAATAAAGCCATCAGCCCGATCCACCTGCGCTGCCCACTGCTCAGCTTCTGGAACAATATGTCCATATCCTGGCAAGGCGGGGGAATCAAAAAAAGGGAGGGAGACATTGCGTAGATCAACCAACTCACATGTGGCATCGATGCGCCTGGCAAGGCGGTCCATAAGCCAGTTTACCACGACTTCACCTCTGCGGCCCTGCCGCGTACTCCCAAAGATCACCAAAATATGGGGATGGCTGCTCATTTTTTCTCCTCTTGTTTGTTGTCAATGCGGAAGCCTCGATACGACTCTCTCTTTGTGTTATGCTCACTATAAGAGAGTAAAAGACTTCATGCAAGAACGCACTTTTTTGTGCATCACTTACTAGGAGGTGAGTACCATGAAGACTGGGGAGTCGCTCGAGAAAGCTCGTACGCACCACGTGTGGAGCGAGTGCCCATCCCGGCGCTTGCTCGATCTGATTGCCGACAAGTGGACCACGTTGCTGATCGTTACCTTAGCGGACGGACCCAAACACTATAGCCAGCTGAAGCGTGATGTGGGTGGCATCTCGCACAAGATGCTCAGTCAAACATTGCAGCGGTTGGAGAAACAGCGCTTCGTGACGCGTACGGTGTACCCAACGATGCCCCCGCGTGTCTCCTATGCGCTCACCGCGCTTGCTCAGACGCTGCTTCCAACGCTGTGCGCGCTTATCGATTGGGCCCAGACCCACTCCGCTGAGTTCCCGATGCTTGAGGAAGAGGTCGAGTGAGCGGATACGGTGTTGCTGTACCTGTCGGGATGGCATGAGCAAAACTGATACAATTCTGTGAGCTACTGCACGCTGCAAAAAGAACTGATCGCCCACAGCATTATCAAATTTCAGCCCACAGCTGTGGATACCCTCTTTCTGTTTGCTTGCCTACAACTTTTTCATACACCCACCTTTCCCTAAAGGCTTGCACCAGAGTGGAAGCTATGGTATTCTTCTGATTAGTAACCCAACTATTCTCTTTGAGAAAGGACGCACACGATGGTTTTCTATGATCGAAGCAAGTGTGGCGTAGGCGCGAAAATTGGCATTTGCGCTCACCTATCTATAAGTGCGTCCTCAAAAGGGTAGATTTTTCGGCTTTTCCAAGGAAATTGCACCACGAGGCGTACTGACGGCTCGTGGTTTTTTGTGGCGTTTTTCACTTTCACTTTCACTTTCACACTCCCACTCAGACCACGAGCGACCTCGTGGTTTTTTGTTGACCAGAATCAGAAGCTTACACACGTTCCCATGTGATTGATGTTCGAGAAAATGTTCAGAGAACGTCAATGCAGAAAGGAATGAACATACCGATGAGTCAAACAAAATCGTATCTCACGCTTCCCGATGCACCCGCCATTCCTGGCTTAGCATTCCGCTTTTTTCAGGGGGAAGCTGACTTCCCCGCAATCGAGGCGGTGCGCGAGGCGGTGCGAACTGTTGATGGCGATCTCTGGCTGCCGGGACCGGACACCGACGCCGTTTGCAATCCAGCTCAGGATTGCCTGTTAGCCGAGGTTGAGGGCCAGGTGGTTGGCTATACCTGGCTCACCTGGTGGGAAGAGATGAATGGCACAAAGCTCTACCTGCATCTTGGCTGGCTCGTCCCTGAATGGCGGCGCAAAGGCATTGGACGGGCGCTTTTACGCTGGCAAGAGCAACGGTTACGCCAGATTGCACTGAAGCAACCAACGGCGAAACCCTGTATGTTCGGCGGCAATGCAGACGAGACCCAGCCAGGGAACCGAGCCTTGCTCTTGAGTGAGGGATACACGGTAGCTTTTACCTTCGTGTGGATGACCTGCCAGATTCCCACAGAACCCATCCAGCTCACACCGCTCCCCGATGGCCTGGAAATCCGCCCCGTTGAGCGTGAACACTTGCCTGCCATTTACGCAGCGAACGAAGAAGCGTTCTCTGAGAGCCACGACAGCCTCGAAAGCTATGAAACCTGGCTGCGCAAGCTGGGCGGACCTGACCTGGATACCAGTCTGTGGGTGGTGGCCTGGGATGGGGATGAGATCGCGGGGCATGTCATCAGTACCAGCGATGAAGAAGGCGCGCATACGCCCTGGGTCGGGATACGCCGCGCCTACCGACGGCGCGGTCTGGGCAAAGCGTTGATGACGCGCATGCTCCAACGTTGTCAGGAGCGCGGCATTCAGCAGGCAGACATCGGGACTGTGGCTGAAAATCCAGGCAAATCAGCCCACCTGTACGAAAGCGTTGGTTACCAGATAGTGTCGCGCCATCCGAGGTATCGCAAACCGATGTCAGCAAGCGACTTGAAGGAACAACAATGAGCACAGCACTGAAGCCGATCCAGTATTCCCAATCGCTGCCTGCTCGTCAGGTATCTCAAGCCACAGTGGAAGCGCGCGCTGCCGATAAGCGTGCTTCTGCTGGCGGTGTAAATCCTGGAATGAAACGGGTCTGGCCCACTCTCGGTGAGACTAATTGATCGAATTTACAAATATGGCACACAGGAAGCCGCTTCAGAAGCGGCTTCCTAAATACTCAATGGCTGTGCTGCTCAACCTTCGGGGCAAATGCCAACCCTTGAGGTCAAAACCTGCTCACTCTTCACGTCATTTACCAATACTATACTGTAAGAAAATCTGGGTGAGATAAGGCAGATAAGGCATAAAAAAGACAACGAAACACGCCAGGAAGACGGAAGTATAGCACATGAATAGCCTTCAAAAAGCATTGAGCGGCTTGCAGAGCCGCTCAATGCTTATACTGCT
>DATAYF010000691.1:0-4299 GCA_036272735.1 Ktedonobacteraceae bacterium | reverse complement strand
GCCCAAAAGTCTCGCGCGAACCAACACCAGAGCCACGCTTCCTCCTCAGACGAGGAAGGCTGGAAGCGTGGAAGGAACGTGCAGAACCCCCGCTACTTTCGCACGGGGAGTCTTCAGCTCTTGCCATTATCAAGAGGTATTCCTGGTCATCCCTCTCTTGATTCGATCACCGAGCCTACCGCATGGCATACCGGTGCCGATACCGATCCCTGGCACTGGCGAGATCGCTTTGCCTCCGAGGGAATTGCCGCCTATGGCAGATTTATCGGATCTCGACCCATCTTAATCGCTCAAGGAATTTTCCCGCTCGTGAAATGTCTGCTCGCTTCGTCCCAAACGGTGAAAGAGCGCTATGCAGATGGTCGGCTGGCTCGCTCGACCGTCCAGATCTACGAGATAATTCAGCAAAATCACAGCATCGAGGTCAGAGAGCGCAGAAAACTGGTTGGCATGCAAGACAAAGCTGACAAAATTGCCTTCGACCACGCGCTGATCGATTTGCAAAACACTGTCGATATTGTTATCTCAGGCGTGGCCGAGAACCGCAATGGACAGGGCCAAAAAAGCGGATGGGACGGTACTTGTTATATGCTGGCTAATCACTGGATGGAAGAGCACAACATCAAACCACTCTCGTTGACGTCCGCCGAGGCCAAAACGCAACTATTGGCCTGGCTCAAGCCGCGCTGGGACGAGGACGCTGTATTGTATTTGCAAAAGAAGCTTTTGGCTTGATTCATCCTCATGGATCTTTACAAGGCATTCCACGTGACAACGGTTGAATCTTGTTTGCTGGATGCGCGCTCACTCTATCCTTTCAATGGAGTGCTCTTGCGTCGGTACTCCCCAGGGGTGATGCCAATGATTCTTTTGAATGCTTTGTTGAAGGCGCTATCGGAATCATATCCCACCATGTTTGCTATAGACATCAGATTTCTCTCTCTCTCGCGCAGCAAACCGCTTGCCTTATACATGCGCCAGCGTGTGATGTATTCCATTGGAGCATCGCCGACCAACTGCTTGAAGCGAAGCGCAAACGCTGAACGCGACAGGCCAATGGTGGTAGCCAGCGCTTCAACTGTCCACGGATATTCCATGCTCTGATGCATTGTTCTGAGAACTGTACCCATTGAAGGATCTGCCAGTGCTGCGAGCCACCCATGCGCGGGACGCTCTTCAGAAGCGATATGCTCTCGGATAGCTTGCACAAAAAAGATATCAGCGAGCCGGTTGACGACGAGTTGAGAACCCAGTTCCCAGGAAGTCATCTCCGACGCCAGGAACTGCAGCGTCATTTGTAACGCAGACGATCGGGCCTGGTTAGCCCGGAGGTGAAGAAAGGGTGGAAGCACGTTTATCAATGGTTGGCTGCTTGGCCCATCAAAGAGAAATCGACCGCCGATGATGCTGGTACTGGCGCCACCACCACCATAGAAAATGATCGGCCCCTCATGTTCGTGAGCGACTTCAGCGAAATCGCGCGTAGGAGTCCCAGGGCTATCACTCAAGATAAAAGGCGTGCCATGGGATACGATGTAACAATCGCCTTCAGTGAGCAACGTCGACGTTGAATCTCCCTGGACGGTGATCCAACACGTTCCACGAATGACCATGCCAAATTTGGCATGCAGATAGGAGCCGATGCTCAGTCCCCATGGGGCCGTTACCTCTAACCTATTATAGACGACACTTTCGACATGCAATGCTGTAAATATATCCGTTAAAGGATCCAATTCTTTTTTCTCCCTTGGACGAACAGACAAAAAAGATAGACCATCAGCTATTGTTCGTCTTCATGGCTGGATGTAGTATAGCACAGGAAGCCCATGCAAGCATGGGTAGCCTACTCAAGCGAGTGTGCGAGAGGTGTAATAGTATTGTCTTAGAGGAGAGAATCAATGGATCTTGGCTTACAAGGGAAAAAAGCTCTGGTGACAGGAGGGACACGTGGTATTGGTCGTGCTATCGCTGAACTATTGGCGGATGAAGGAGCCCAGGTGGCGATCTGTGCACGCAACCCGGATCAAGTTAAAGAAACGGTTGAGGCGCTCAAGAACAAAGGGGTGAAGGCTTTTGGGAAAAGCGTTGATCTTGCTGATGGCCCGGCTCTCAAAATCTGGATCGCTGAAGCAGCCCAGGCGCTGGGTGGCATCGATATCCTCATCTGTAATCCGAGCGCATTCGCGACTCAAAATACGGAGAACGAGTGGGAAAGTAGTTTCCGTATTGACCTTATGGGGGCTCAACGAGCAGTCGAAGAAGCAAGGCCCTTGCTGGTAAAAGCAGCACAGGAGAAAGGCGATGCTGCGATCGTATGCATTGCCTCTGGCTCGGCTCTCGAGACTGAGAGAGTTTCTCCCTATGGCGCAATGAAGGCGGCGCTGATCCATCTCGCGAAAGGATTAGCACGAGAAGAGGCTTCCTATGGCCTTCGTGCAAATGTGGTCTCACCCGGCACGGTGTACTTCGAGGGAGGCTTCTGGCAGCTTGCTGAGCAACATAACCCGGAGATGTTCCGACAATTTATGGAGCGGAATCCGATGGGACGTATGGGTACGGCACAGGAGATTGCAAGGGCTGCTGTCTTCCTCGCGAGTCCCGCTTCATCTTTTACAACAGGCATCAATATGGTGGTAGATGGTACCTACACGACTCGCGTTCCATTCTAATGTCTTAGAGTGTGTACAGAAAGACGAAAAGAAGCCGAGAGAAAAAAGGAAGAGGAGCAATATGCGTTTCTACTTTAGGAAGGACGTATCTATCCCTCAGATGTAGAAGACGCGGGATGTGGGTAATATTGATTTTTTGTAATATAATGATCAGGAATAAATGTCAAAAGAGACAAAAGGATTGGATAAATATGAAAGCGATAGGTGTCATTACATTTGGTGGGCCAGAGGCTCTGCAAGTCGTTGATCTTCCCGAGCCCCATCCTGGCGTTGGAGAGGTTCGTATCCGGGTCCATGCCGCAGCAGTCAACCCCACCGATACGTTCTTCCGTGCTGGTGCTTTCGCAAATCGTCTGAGTGAACGAGTGGGACCGTATGTCCCCGGCATGGATGCGGCAGGGATTATTGATGAACTTGGCCCCGATATCGATAAGCGCCTCAAGGTAGGCGACCGAGTCGTAGCTTTAGTTATCCCCTCGGGTCCCCATGGTGGTGCATATGCCGAGCAAATTATCGTTCCGGCCGCATCGGTTGTTCCCGCACCGGCAGGTGTTGACTTCCCCGCCGCTTCCACGCTGCTCATGAATGCCCTGACTGCACGGCTTGCTCTCAATGCCCTTGCCCTGACTGGCGGACAACTGCTGGCGGTCACAGGGGCAGCGGGCTCATTTGGTGGATATGTTCTTCAACTTGCTAAAGCAGATGGTCTGAAGGTGATCGCAGACGCATCACGATCCGACCAGGCCCTGGTGCACTCTCTCGGTGCTGACTATGTCCTCGACCGAGGCGACACCTTTGCTGAACGTGTGCGCTCAATCGCGCCAGATGGAGTCCCTGGTCTGGCTGATGGGGCCGTACTCAACAACCAAGTCTTGCCCGCGATTGCTGATGGAGGTGCACTCGCTGTTATCCATAGATGGGACGGACCGACCGAGCGTCATATTACCATCCACAAAATCTTGGTATCTTCCGCTGCGACCGATACCAACTTGCTCGATGCGTTGGTCCGGCAAGTCGAGGACCACACACTAACACTGCGCGTTGCCGATGTTCTGCCCGCCAACCAGGCTGCAGAAGCACACCGTCGCTTCGAAGCTGGTGGTGTACGGGGACGTTTGGTGCTGGACTTTAGTTCCTAGCATTCTTACGTTCGGAGGTGAAACATACGGGAAGGGACAATCCGGTTTTGCAGATGCTCCCTTTCCACTCTGGAGCCAGACCTGCGTTCGTGTTCTCGGCATGAAGCCTTTGATGGCCCTGATTCCGAATCCCTGATTTACATCTACAGCTAATTACATCTTAATTTACGTCAAACAGATAGTGAATCCTCCTGCTTCTATTCTACCAAATTTCTCTTCTCCAACCCTCCAAATTCGGGGGAATTCCAGAGAGCCATACGGCTCCTCCCCTCGTCAGGTCGCTTATGGATACCAGCTATAGGGGTAGGTGGCGTCGTCGATGGTTTTGGCAACGGCGGCGTAGAGGGCATTTCATAACTCAGAATCTCCTTCCCAAAGATGAGCGAGGACACGCTTGGATGAACGGATGAGATCAGGGCGGCCAGCCTGTTGAGCAGCTAGCCCAACGATGAGGGAAGCAGTGGAGGTCAAGGCAACCCGGCGCGGGCAAC
>DATAYF010000690.1:0-6521 GCA_036272735.1 Ktedonobacteraceae bacterium | reverse complement strand
CGGGCATGTGTTGTTGTTCCTAAGAGAGGAGTATATACTCTCCACCGACGGGAGAGTATATACTCCTCTGGCCTCTTGACTCTTCCCTCACAGGATGCACGATACTTTCTTCAGTGCCTTCCACTTGGATGAAGGCAAGCGAAAAGAAGACAAACAGCAGCGAAGTCTCATACATGTCACCTGCTGGTGTCCTCCTATTATCAAACAGCAATTGAAAGGAAATCAATAATGAGCAATGATTTCGAGCCAAAGTCCCGCATGACAAGGCGCAGCATGCTGCATCACCTCGGTGTGACTAGTGTTTCAGCCCTAACGTTGGCTGGTGTGGCATATGAAGCATCGTCGGTGCTTACCCCAACGCCCGCGTACGCTTCCGAAGCGACACCATTAGAGGGCATCGATGCTTCGCACGCCACACCTGATCTCGTGAGTCTCCTCACAGGATTCTTTGCGGCCAAGAGTGCGCATGATCCAGCCAGGACCATGTCCTACTACTCTCAGAAGAAGCTGACCTATATTGACGGCACGCTCGGTTTGGGCTTCTACACATGGCAAGACTTGAATGCGTTTTTCACGAAACTCATGCCAACATGGCCACCAGCAGCACGGTCTTACCCGGTCAGGATTCTGGGTGACACAACGAGCGCATTGGTTTTCTTCACTGATACGCCTGAACTGTTCGGCCATGAGATTCGTACGATTTCGCCGATAAACTTTGAGCAAGATAAGGTCGTTCGTTGGGTGGACTACTGGGATGGTCGTCACTTCGGGGTCGCGGATGTGGCAAAACTGCGCACTCCCGCAGACCAATTCCCACAGGACTTCAAAGAGTCTACAGTTGGTGAAACCGCTTCACCGATAATGCGCCAGGTTGCTGCCGAACTCGCTCAGGCCTTTGTGACAAACAACGCTGCTGCTGCCGGGCAACTGTTTGCACCCGATGCTGTCTTCGAGGACATGACATTGCATACCCAGGTCATCGGTCAGTTGGCCATCACTGGTTATTTGCAACGTGCCTTGCCACAGCTCCCTTATGGGTATAAATCAGCGATACGCCATGTAGTAGGGAGTGCCCTGGGCGGCGGTTATGAATGGACATCATCCATTGGATCAGTTCCTCGTGGCGTGCTCGGATTGGAACTCAACCAGCAGAGTCAGGTCACAAGACTGACCGCAGTCTGGGATGGATCATTGCTCGACGACGCTGAGTTCAACGCACAACTCACACTGACAATTGAACACTAGTCTCTCTGTAACCACCCACGCTCTGAGGTTGTGTTGCAAGAATGAAGGTGCGATGGTAAACTCTTCTTTATTTGGAGCATAGCAGATGAGCATCATGTGAACTATTTTTGTTCATGCCAATCGCATGAACAAAGGGAGGAATGATGAACGATTATAAGGCTTGGAATCGCCAAATTATAGAGGAATTTCATGCGAACGAAGGCAAGGTTGGTGGACCGTATGAAGGAGCGCCTCTGCTCCTTCTTACCACAACGGGCGCGAAGAGCGGCAAGCAGCGTATCAACCCGCTGGCATACACAACTGATGGTGAGCACCTGGTCATCATCGCGTCCAAAGCCGGCGCGCCAACCAATCCTGATTGGTATCACAATATCGTCGCCCATCCCGATGTAACCGTTGAGGTCGGAACCGAAACCTTTGAGGCCAGAGCTACCGTTGTAGAAGGCGCGGAACGGGATGAGCTCTACGCCAACCGGGTAGCAATTATGCCCAATTTCGCCGAGTATCAGGCGAAGACCGCACGCAAAATCCCGGTTGTCGTGCTGACACGCAAGGAGTAAATAAAACTTGATTTGCCAGCTCATTTGCTCGTATCTCGCCTCTTTTCAGCGAAAAGAGGCGAGCATGAGGCGAACCATTTTGCCGTGAATTTACACCTGTCGAGTGCCGTGAACCGCTCCAGAGGCGGCTTCTTTTGTCGTCAATGTTTGAGCTGCTCACTCTTGGCGCTGATTGCTCACTCTTCACCTTAAAACCTGCTCACTCTACGGATCTGGCTCACTTTTGGTGATAAGCTCTTCTTTCAGCGGGGACGAGTGACATTCTTGAGCTCAAGACGCCCACGGGATGCGCAGCGAGATGTCAGTGCCACTCACCACGGCGGGTCAGCGCGCGTGGTGAGTGGCACGGCCGGTCTGAGAGCCGTCCGAGCTGATGTATGCTCTACCGTGGCAGCTAGTAAGCGCCGACGACCTTGAAGTCCTGGGTGATGAAGACGTGGTGCGGCCAGTTGACGCCGATGTTGTGGACCTCGTACTCGCCGTTGCTCAGCTTCACAACACGGTCGACGACGCCCCCCGGGTAGGCGGCCAGCGCAGCTTGCGTCGCCGTATTCGCTGCCGTTCCGCTGACGATCGTCCCCGACCCCTCACTGTAGTTCGCCGGGATCTGACCGACCTGCTTTGACATGGTCGGTGCACCAGGCTGGAAGGGGATCACCCCTGCCGCCGAGGAAGCCGCAGATCCGCAGTCGCCAGTCGGTTGCATGATGACCTGCGTGGCCGTGATGGTCGTTCCGCTGGTCGTCCCAAGTACGAGGACGCATTCGCCTATTGTAATGGCACCAGCCTCGGTCGAGCTCGTTCCCTTCTGGTATGTCGTAGAGGACGCCTCGTCGACGGTCGCCTTCTGACCCGCTGATGTCGACATTGTGAAGCTCGACGTGGACACGCTGTCGACCGTGCCGGATGCTCCCCCTGAGGCCGGTCCAGACCGAGCGTTGGATCCCCCGCCACCACCCCTGATAGAAATCCGTCCCAAGGTTGAAGCTTTTGCCGATTGTTGGGTAGGCATCACAAGAGATAGTGAGAGTATCACAAGCAGGAAGCTCGTGAGTATCAGCAGACATCGTCGCTTGGATATACGTAAAACCATCTTCTTCTCTTCTTTCACTGAGTGCTCGCTTCATGCACGATTTTTTTGTTCCATGACACATCTTAAAACGTGTATGACGCAGCCTCGCATACAACCCATCAACAAAGCTCTTGCTGAGGTATGACTCATCTTTGTCGTATCTTCATAATCGGGTAAAGAAAACAAAACTATAACTCAGCTTTATCTCAGACTGTACATATTGGAGTGGAATGGTCGCCCCTGTAGCTCGGCCCATGAGGCCCTACAGCGAAGTTTACAACGTTGAGGTAGCAGTGACCTTATCAGAAATTGAACGTATGGACTTAAAGGGCATTCCATCTCATGCTCTTTAAAGCTGAATTAATGTTGGGGTTTGCACTCGAGAGCCTCGGATAAGGTTTTTAGTCCAAGCATTGTAGCCGGTATATGTCAAGAGGGTCGGGTCTCCCGATCTTTTGATGACTGAGGAACAGATCCCTCTCGATCGCTTCCGCAAGCCGCTGTAAGATAAAGCCCTTGATTTTTAGAGTTACTCCGATTATAATGTAACTGCAAGTTTGTAGAACATTCGATGATGTTGCATATTCCAGGAGGTACAGGAACATATGATGAACGCACACGATCTCGATTTTGAAACCATAAGACCAATCGATCTCAATCACGGAGCGCTCACACCAGGATCACAGGCGACTCCCTTTTCTACTTTGCTTTGGGCAGTTGTGTCGGAAGACATTGCTGCCGTCGAGGCCCAGATTACAGACGATATTGAATGGGGATTGATGCCATACAACAAAGTTCTCAAAGGCAAAGATGAAGTTCTTCCATGGTTCAGGGCCGGATCAGCGGACCAGAAAAAACCCATCGTGATAACGAACGTCGCCACCAAGGACTGGGGTGTCTTTGAATACTGGAATATAGGGACCGTGAGCGAAGAGGTGATCACATTCGGCAACGAACAAAAGTGGCCTTGGCCCAAAGACCCGAAGAGCTTCTTGGGGCAGACATACAGAGTTGCTCAATGTTTCGTGTATCATATCAATCCGGAAGGAAAGATAGACTTCATGAGGCAGTATCTGGATACCGGAAGCGTCTGGGCACAATTTAAGGGACTCGCGCCGAGTGCTTAACCTGTGTTTGAACCAGAATGAAATCACCGAACAGCGGAGGGTGAGAGTTGGACGCATTGCCTGAGACACGCCTCGGCCGGCGCGAGCGGAAGAAACTGCGGACCCGCGCCTTGATCCAGAGAGAGGCCTTGCGCCTCTTTCTGGAAAAAGGGTTTGAGGCTACCACGATCGAGGAGATCGCCGAGGCGGTGGACATCGCACCGAGCACGTTCTTCAACTATTTCCCGACCAAGGAAGACGTGGTATTTCAAGACGACCTCGATCCGGTGCTGTTAGAAGCTATCAAGGTGGAACCGGCAGGTCTCCACCCGATCGCTGTGCTGCGCAAGGCCATCCACAACGTGTTCTCACAACTCACGCCGGAACAGAACACCCTCTTTCGGCGGCGCCTCGCATTGATGGCATCGAACCCCACCTTGCGCGCCGCGTTTCTCAACCAGTCCGCCAACCAGCTCGATGAGATCGTTGCAGTGGTCGCCGGGCGCGCCGGGCGCTCAAGCGACGATTTTGCAGGGCGCAATCTGGCCGGTGCCCTGCTCGGGGTGATGATGGCAACATTTCTCTCCGTAGTGAAGGACCCCGATGCCGACATACTTGGTCTGGCAGATCAGGCGCTGGCCCATCTCGAGGCGGGCCTGCCGCTCGACTGGCCGGCGCGCGATTAACCAAAGAGTCCGGGGTTGCTCCTCCATCGGGAGCAGCGCGGGAGACCCGAGGTACTCTTCGTCCACCCGCACTCCTCTCGCCTCCGATGTGCCAGAAATGCGACCTGTTTCAGGCATTTCTTAGCCGATACATGACAAAAGCTGAACCCGCCTTCGAGAAGGAGTCCGCGATGGCCAGCCCCATAAGCCCAACGTTATTACCTGATCCCACCTGTTTGCACCTTGTCCGCCTGGAAGCAGGGAAGCAGTCCATTCTCGCCGTCGTTGAGACCGCTTCATTCGAAGCGTTTTGTCCCCTTTGCCAGGGCCGTTGCGAGCACATCCACTCGCGCTACACTCGCTTGGTAGCCGATTTGCCATGGGCAGGTTGGGCGGTGCGGCTGAAATTGCATGTACGGCGCTTTTTCTGCCAGAATAGAGCCTGTGAGCGCCAGATCTTCACGGAGCGCTTACCTGGAGTGGTAGCTCCCTCTGCTCGGTGTACCATCCGTCTGACGGAGCTCTTCACGTTGATCGGGTTTGCGCTCGGAGGGGAAGCAGGCAAACGCCTGGTTGATGGAATAGGGCTAGAGACCAGTCCTGATCGGCTCCTGAGGCTCGTTCGCAAACAACAAGAGAGCCAGGTGTCCACGCCCCGCGTGTTGGGTATGGATGACTTCTCGTTTCGGCGCAGGATCTCCTTCGGCACCATCCTCATCGATCTCGAAAAACGCATCCCAGTGGACCTATTGCCTGATCGGGAAGCTGAGACGTTTGCCAAGTGGCTGATAGCCCACCCCGGCGTGGAGATCATTAGCCGCGATCGCGGAGGAGATTATGCGCCAGGTGTGCCAGCATTGGCGCTCCCAACGCGGTCCAGACAGCCGACCGCTGGCACTTACTCAAGAACCTGTCTGAGACGATGCAAAGTTTTTTCTTGAGGAACCAATCTCAGCTTAAAGCCGCAACACAGGAGGCCCCTTCCGTTCCCGCGGAGGAACCGGTGGCTGACCTTCCTTGGTATACTGGGATGAGCCAGCAGCAAGAAGAGAAAAGTGTTCAGTACCATCAGGAGCGAGTCAAACGCTACACCCTTGTCCATGGTCTCTTCGCGAAAAAGGTCGATGTGGCTAGCATTGCACGCCAGGTGGGGATGAGTCGGCAGGGAGTCTACAATTATCTCCAGATGAAGCAGCCACCGGAACGCACCCGGATTCACCGCCCAGGTGGGTCACGCTTGGAGCCCTATAAAGACTATCTCATCCGAAGGTGGAACGAAGGCTGCCGGAATGCTCAGCTTCTGTATCGTGAGATTACAGCCGCCGGATATACTGGCTCCGACACGGCGGTTGGGCGCTTGATCGCTCCCTGGCGAGCGCTCAAAGGCGAGGCTTGCAGCTTTAAGTCTGTGGAACCCAAGCCTGAAACGATGATCAATCCCGATGAGGGGAAGAAAAAGCGACCTCCCACCGCCCTGCAAGTGGCTCATTGGATCACCTTTAAGGAAGAACAGCGACTTGATTGGCAAAAAGCCTACCTCGCCCGACTGTGTGAGGCTGATGGGCAGATCCGTGCAACCTATGAGCTGATCCAGGAATTCACGACCATGCTACGCGAGCGACAGGGCGAACGGCTCGATGAGTGGCTGGAGCGCGTCGAGAAGCAAGGGGTGACCGAACTGCAAAGTTTTGCCCAGGGCTTGCGGAAAGACTACGAGGCGGTGAAAGCCGGCCTCACCCTGGAGTGGAGCAATGGCCAGACGGAGGGCCAGGTGCATATCCTGAAACTCTTAAAGAGGCAAATGTATGGCCGAGGCCGCTTCGATCTCCTCCGCAAACGAGTTCTGAAGCGAGCCTAGAAAAAGCTCTCCAAG
>DATAYF010000689.1:0-28428 GCA_036272735.1 Ktedonobacteraceae bacterium | reverse complement strand
ATACAATACTACCTATCCGAACCCCTGAGCGCGCAGCACCTGTAGCGCTAGCCACGCCAGTGGCGTTGGGGCTCGGCATAAGAGTTGTACTACCTATCCGAACCCCTGAGCGCGCAGCACCTGTAGCGCTAGCCACGCCAGTGGCGTTGGGGCTCGGCATAAGAGCAAATGCCACAAAAATTGAAATGCACTAATAAGAACATTGTACAGCTAATCAACGGCAGTATGATACTCAATAAACGTGTCAAAATGCCAAATTTGCGTAAAGGATATCGCATGATACTCAACAACATTAACGCAGTTGGCTAGCACGCTCATAACAATCCATCGCCTCTTTATGACGCCCCAACGCATCGAGCGCCGTGCCACGATTTGACCAGGCCAGAGGATCGTTGGGATTGAGTTGCATGGCATACTCGTACGCGCGTAGCGACTCGCTATAGTTTTCGAGCGCCAGGCATGCATCGCCAAGCGCTAACCAGGTTGATGCCTTGCCATTATCGACATCCAGAGCACGTTGATACGCGCTCGCAGCCCCGCTATAATCGCGCATTGTAAATAGCTTATCACCTCGCTTCTCCCAATTTTCCACAGGAGCGGAAAAGGCAGAGGAAGCAAGTTGGTAGCTCATTACTTTCTCGTAGCGCTCGTTGTCATAGCCACTGGCTTGTGGATAAGACAGTTGCCACTCGGCGCTTGAGGTGGGGCGTGCAGACAGATGCAAGCTAGATGTTTGACGCTCTATGGTCGCATGGTCGCGAGTAAGTTGCGAGATATACTCGTGTACGAAGATCTCGACGCTCGCAAAACGGCGCGCCGGATTGGGCTGCATGGCGCATTGCAGTACCGATAGCGCGGGCTCGTAATCACCGGCTGGCAATAAGCGCGTAACCAGTTGCTCGCACACTATCGCGAGAGCATACTGGTCGCTTGCTGGTGTCACCTCATCCCAATATAGGTGAGCTTTGCCTGTTTGTGCGCCGGTTTTCGCCACGTGCTCAAGCTCAGGCGCGAGAAATGGAGCCATGGGCGGTTGTAAACGTGCCAGGCCAAAATCGGCAATCCAGAGGTGTTCCTGGCTATCGAGTAGCACGTTACCAGGCACAAGAGCGCCGTGCACAATGCCCCGTTCGTGCGCCGCGCTCAAAGCTGACCCCATTTGCTTGATCAGATTAATGACACGCATCAGCAAGCTCGGCGTTTGCTCAACATTTTTTATCTGTTCATAATGGGCCAGGTACCCGGAAAGCGTACCAGGAACGTACTGGCAAAGCGTTAGCAAGTACTCATCGGAATGCGTGGGCGTTTGCCAATCGTACAAGGTATCCTTCTGGCGTGTTTGTGCATCTGGTCGCCACAACGTACAGCTAAAAACCGGAAGAATGGCATTATGGCGCAGGTTCGTGACCACGCGGACTTCACGGCGCGCCGTTTCCCACAGAGCCGTCGCCGCTGGCTCTGGTGGAAACAGCTTGATCGCCACCGGCTGACCTGAACGCACGTGCGTAGCCAGATACGTCCAGCCACTTCTACCTCGTCCAAGGTACTGTTGAACTTGATAGACGCCGAGTTGTGCTCCTGCAACAAGAGCTCCGCAGATGGAACAGATAACCTCTCCTGCGTGAACCACGTGAGGTGGATTGCCGAGACAAAACGCCGTAGTGATTCCATCCTGTGATCCGTAGCGAACACTTCTGCCCATCGCGTTCGAACCTTTCCGGGGTCTAAGAAAGTTGTCTCTCCCCTGAGCAACACGCACACTACTCTTCTACGACATTTTTATACAGTGAAGGTATGGGATAGAAATCGCCGTTCAATAAGCTATGATCGCTATGCTTCCTGGAAGCATAGCTATTCTGCTGTACGGGATAGCCCTCGTCCACAGGTTGCCCTGGCGTAGAAGCTGCCACTTCAGCACGAGCAGGACTGCCAGCAGAGCGTGTTCCCAACTGCGACGTTTGCTTCAGCAAGGTTTGTTGCTGCTGCATCACCATATCGACTTCACGTACCGCGCGTTCCATAATCATACGCTCGAAATTCGCCTGCTGAGGATCGGCAAACAGGGACGAAGAACGCAGCTCGTACAGGGCATCGCGTAGACGCCTGGTCAGGCTAGCAATCGCCTCTAAAGACCCGGCAAAGCGCCGCCATTGGTTCTCTTGAATGCGCTGGAGGTGCGACAGGCCAAGGAAGAGCGAACGCAATTCCGTGGAACTTTGGGGGATCTGAGCCCGTGTTAACCATACCGGCGTTCCCTGGCCGAGATGTTCTACCCCCTCCTGAAGCAATTTACATTCCTGCAAAAGCTGGTCGTAGCGTGCACCGCGCTGCGATAAGGCGCTGAGGCGATCAAGCATCAGGTTCAAGCTCACGGCAATCGGCAGCAAGGGACCAGGAATGGTGGGGGCACGGGCTGAGATATCACCACGAGCCACGCGAGCATGAATAGCACGCAGCGAGGCAATGCCTTCTTCCAGCACCAACTTTTCTTGTACCGTATGCGTCGCCTCGTCGGCCTCGCGCCGGGTGACCTGAAGTTCGCGCCGTGAGATCACCAATTCACCACGCATCTGCATAGCCAGGCGGTTATTTTCGAGCAGCGTCAAGGATTGGCGGATGACCACAATAAGCACGAGCGCCAGAGCAACCAGGTCGGCCTGCACCAGAACTGCACCACCACGCGGAGCCACGATGGTAAGCAGCATCGCACACGTCATGAGCACCAACAGAAAAGGCGAGATGGTTTGTGCTGTGGTGGTGAGTTGGGAAAGAGGGCTGGGCCTCAACTGCGAGGCAACGCCCAGGGCCATGTTACGTTCACGTGCCGCTTGCTCCTGCTCGTGTGCAATGCTGCGCGGATACTCAATTGCCGCCAGGCCAATTAAGGCCATACTCAGCGGCCAGAGCACATCCTGCAATGTGCCAGTATTGAAGTTGGAGGAGAGCGAGAAGTATGCAAGCAGGCTATCGGTGACGGCCAGGAAGAACAGCCCAAGGCACAGGCACAAGAATACGGGCTGCTGGGCGCGATTGGCAAGCGGGCTAAACATCAAAAACGCACCCACCGCTACCAGGAAAAGATCACCGCTAGGAAAGTATACCGAAAGGAAGGCGGCCCCACCGCTCGGTGCTTGCGCCAGCCCCGCAATCGCGGGACCAAGCAAGAAGAACCAGGAGAGGGCCAACGCCGCGCCAATCACCCCCAACGCGTCAAGCAGCAGGCGGGCACGTCCCACGGTCGCCTTATTGCGCCGGGTGAGCAGCAACGTACCGAGCAGGAAAAATGGATAGGACCCGACAAAACCAAGATCATACACGCCTGGAAAGGGCACAGCAGCCGAGTTCATCCTAATATCATAGCTGGTCCATACAGCCTGTCCACTCGCATACAAGGCGATGGCAATAGCCAGGCAGCACCAGGCCAGGCACGCTCGACGAGCCAGCAACAGTTCAGTACGTGCGTTCGCCAGCTCGTTTGGTGCACTGTACGCGGCTTCGCGTTGTTGCAGTTCACGACGTAGCTGTGATACAGCAGCGCGTAAACGCGTGGCTATACGAATACAAAAAACGAAACCAATACCTTCTCCCACAAATTGAAGAATATCCGAGATACCTTTGAGCGAAAAACTTTTGCCGGGTACCTGGCCAGCAAGCATCATACCCACCAGGAAAAGTGCAAAACCTAGTGCAAAGCCCAGAACAATCCAGGCACCATAACGCTCAGCCCAGGTGTCGCGGGCCAGAGCCTCACCATGAAAATAGTCTGCTTCCTGTTGGTGAGCGGTTTTGATATGACCGTTGGCAAAAGATGGTTGGCTCGATCTTAACGAACCTGATACGTTACGAGCGTTGTAATAAGACATAGAAGCACAGCTCCTCTCAGCAAAACACTACATTGCTGTGAGTCAGTATAGGCTTCAGCGCTTCAAATAAGCTCCTACATTGCTTCCATGTTTCCCGATCGTTTACAAGCTATACAGGGAGGCTAGAGCTAGCTTCTGGCTTCCCTGCATGCAGAGGTGGTGACATACTTACCCCATTTCTCTGCAAAGTATCTTATACCAGTGAAAAGATGCTGCTTCCTTGTACAAAAATGTCTGCACCGTTCGACGTTGTACTGTCTTATACCAATCTTTGCTCAAGGCACTCTAAATGCTTTATGAAATCTTTATACAGATACATAGACACTGCATAATGGTAATGTTACATTTAGCACATGCCCAACATACATTTGAGTTGCTGCTGTACGAGGCCGTACAACAGCAACTCATCTCACTGTGATCAACGATCACGCTATGAATAATTGGGCGTACCCGTTAGGATACAGCCAGTTTCGAGAATAGACGCAATCTCAATGCCAAAGGTGCGCGTTTTGAGACGCGTACGCGAGAGCACATTGCGCACGGGCCGCATCTCGGCTTCCCAAATGCCTGCCGCTTGTGCCTCTTGTAGACGTTGCCGATAGCGCGTGATGGTGGCTTCGATTACCTGCCCAGTGCTAAAACTGGTCAGGAGCACCTCGTAGGGACAATAGTAGGGGTAGGCTTGCAGCAATGGCAGCAAGACACAAATTTCGCTACTGGTAAATTGCTGTTCCAGTAACATGTGGGGAAAGTTCTGCTCACAGGCGAGGTGTGCAAGCGTGCCGATTTGCGTATTGAGGGCGAGTATATGTCCAGAAGGTAGTAATCCTTGCAAGGAGAAATGTAGAACCTCGGCATCGTTTTCTTGAAGATGACTGACAGAGGTCTTTACTCTACGCGGGGACGATGTTCTTTGCATGCTTGTGCTCCTCCATTTGGTCGAGTGCCACTGAACTACCTCATGGATTCCGATAAAAACGCAAAAGATGCATCTCTGGCATGCGGAAAACTACAGGACAGTAATGTATAGACATTAATTCGCAAATCGCGAAACTAATGGCTATATTAAAATGCGTGCATGAAAAATGAAAAAGGCATGTGCATCTCATGCACTTTCATTATACATTATTTTGGTCCCCTTTGGCGCGAAATCATATTGCCCTCACAATGAGGGATATGCCCACGGCAGTGAATCATAAAAGCAGGGATTGCTTCTGTGTAGTCGATAAGATAAATTTCAGCTCTCTGGCAATCGACTACCAGGCACGACATGGCTTGCAACAGCTTTGGTGCAGTCTGCTCTAGGAGTTCAATCATGTCTGGCGCAAGCCAGCCTTTACAACCGAGACATTGCGATCCCAGCACGGCCTCGTTCATGTCTATAACGTGCGTGGGATACCTACTCGTCAAAGACAACAGACAAATTTTTAGCCGATCTTCTAATCGCATACCTACATCGAGTAGCTGCATATCTACCTCCTAGAAATATTCCTCCTGGTGTACATCACGAAGGGTTATTCAACATACTACTGAGCCTGGAGCACATGATGAGCCTCTGATTACAATTTTGTTGCTTCATGACTTGTTGAGGCTATAGGAAAATGGCTTCGTATTGAGAGTAAGTATAGTGATTTTACGGCTAAAAGCAAGCTCGTTTTGTTATATTTAGCGTGGGATTCTGTTCAAAACTGTTATATTCGCTCTATTTGTGATATTATCTTTGCCGTCCCAGGCAGCGAGAAGGGAGAAGCCACTAAATTGATGGACATCGATTATATTTGCAAAGGTGTGCGCTATCCATCGATCAAAGTTTCCAGAAGCGGCGGTGCCAGGAGCGTGCGGCGGTGAGCGCCTCTTGCGTATCGCGCGAGAAGATCGTCTGGCATCGTTCGAGTTCTGGTGCATTGTCATATAGGTCGACAATCCCAAGGTCAGCACCAACCAGCGGTTCAACAGCCGCTACCGTGCAATACGGCACGTATGGCGCACTATAACCACCAGCTTGTAACATGACCAAACGACCGGCGCAAACCTCTTCCGCCAGGTCGACCATTAACTGCGCCATCTGCCGATAACCATCCATAGTTATCATCATGCGCGCGAGTGGATCTAACCAGCTTGCATCCTGACCAGCAGTGAGGATAATCAATTGTGGCTGAAACTGCAAGCCAATCGGGAGGACAATCTGCGCGAACGCAGCCAGGTAGCCTTTGTCTCCGGTACCCGGCGGCAAGGGGATATTGACGGTATAACCAGCGCCAGCGCCAGCACCAACCTGCTCTAGCGCTCCTGACAAGTGGGGAAACCAGTTTTGCTGGTGAAGCGAGACAAAGAGCACACCAGCATCACCATAGAAAGCATCTTGCGTCCCATTGCCATGATGTACGTCCCAATCAATAATCATGATGCGTTCCAGGCCATACGCATTACGAGCATGCTGAGCCGCTAGTACCGTATTATTAAAGATGCAAAAGCCAAGAGCTTGATTGCGCGTAGCATGATGGCAAGGAGGACGCAGGAGTGCGTAAGCGTTGTGCACAGTTCTATCCATAACAGCACTCACTGCATTCATGGCCCCACCAGCCGCATAGAGAGCAGCCTCGAATGATTCAGGGCTGAGGACCGTTTCTTCATCGACCTCACCCCAGGGACCACGCTTAGGGCCACCGCCAGCACAAGCGCGAATACCAGCGATGTAATCATGGGTATGATACGTTGCTAGCTCATTTTCAGTGGCAGCACGAGCAGGCACAGGAAACATCTGAGCAGTGAGTCCTACTCCATCTAGAAATTCTTTGATGCGTCGGGTGATGGATGCAGCGGAAGGATGAGGTTCGGCAGATAGCTCGAACGAGCCGGAACGCGTCACGACCGTCGATTCAGTACCAGTATCATGTAGTAAGAAGCGTGGATCAAAAACCAGTCCAGAGCGAACGCGCGGCATAGTAAGAAAGTCCTTTCAAAGCTGACGGCAAAGCACTCACACGTTCCATTATCATACGGTACAGCGTCTGCGTCTAGTCCTAGCCCGTAAGTACAGTGGAGATCGTCTCTCCACAAGATTTACCAGGCTGGCATTACCCATGAGGGGTATCGGAAAGCGTCTTAACGTGTAAAAATCTCCGATGTAGAGTCAATTGACCTTTTCCATGCGTTCGTGTATACTCTTTCTCGTAACAAAGCGTGGTAGGCGGTTCGAGATCGATTTGTTGTGCCATTGGCTCACAGATACTGAAAATAAGGAAACCGAAGATGATAGAAACAATCCCATCAGGTACAGTGGTGCACGGACGCTATCGTATCGAGCGCGTGCTGGGCAGTGGTGGGTTTGGACACGTTTACCTCGCTGTCGATATCGGAACAAACAAGCCATGTGCGGTTAAAGAATATTTAGTGACAGGAACAAGCGGGCAGGAGCAGCTTAACCACGAGGCGAAGTTGCTCAGCCAATTGCACCACCCCAACATTCCAGCGTTTCTGGATGCCTTCATGGAGCGAGAACACTACTATGTCGTGCTCGACTACATTGAGGGACACGACCTGACCGACCTGTTGCGTGTGATACGGCAGCGCAACGAGGTCATACCTATTGCCCAGGTGCTCCAATGGATGCTTGCCATCTGCGATGCTGTCACATTTTTGCACAATCAGCATCCAATCGTCATCCATCGAGATATCAAGCCGGATAACATTCGCATCATGTCAAATGGGACGGCTGTGCTGGTTGATCTGGGGAACGCGAAAGCTGTAGCGGATGGAGCAAGAACACTCTTTTTCATTCGTCACCAGGGCACACCAGGGTACGCTCCACCAGAACAATACCCCGGAGGAACCGGAACCGATGCACGTTCCGACGTTTACGCGTTAGGAGGTACACTGTATTTCGCGCTTACCGGCCACGAACCTCCCAGCGTATCGGCGCGCAATCAACTCCTTCAGCAGCGCCAACCGTCGCTCCCTTCGCTACAAGAATGCCTGGCGAACAACCCACCCGAAAATGCGCCGCAAGGCAACGAGCTACGACAATTCAGGCTGGGAGTGACAAAACCGGGGAAGCCAGCTCCGCGTCACCTCAAGCACGTAGCGCAGCTCGGCACAGTGCCGCCCGAACTGCTGAAATATTTGAACCAGACCATTCAGCGTGCCATGGCAATGAAACCAAAGGATCGCTACCAGTTTGTGGCGGACTTCGCAAACGAATTGAAGCGCGTCCTCGCAGCCTTGCCACCCCCACCTCAAACGCCAGGCGAGCCTCACAGTGCAGGTCCATACGCCACGGAACCAAATTTACCGGAACGCTTCGAGGCCATCCAAGCCGCTAGAGAGCAGCAAAACCAGGGCAGCGCGCAGGCGCAGGAGCCAGCGGTTGCGACCCAACATTGTCCACGCTGTCATGCGCAACTGGCAGCGCGGGCAGCTTTTTGTCAACGATGTGGGCTGGCCCTGGGACGTACCAGTACCAATCCAGCAAGCTCCCCATCCAACGCCCACCCGACGACGCAAAATAATCCGACCGACTCGACGCCACACATGGCATACAAAGAACAGGGCCAGGCGCGTTACGTTACCTATCCTCAGCCACCATCGGCAAACCCACCCATGTCCAGGTTCACTCCGGGTATGCCAGGGCTCAAGACATCTGGTCCACAGCAAGCAGTTATGCCTCCACAAAAGTCCACAACTGCCATCACGCAGACACCACCAGGGACCAATAGCATAGGGACCATCAACCGCACTCCACAAGCGCCAGGTGAAAACCAGCACGTTATGCTTTCATCCATGAACGTCAAAATAGTCGTGGCCATCGCTATTGCGGTAATCCTCGTGCTGATTATTATACTGCTATTGGCGACCCACGGGCATTAGTGCAGCATATAAGACTGTATTTCCTCTCTACTCATAACACAGTTGGTTGATACATAGAAATTCCTGTATGGATCGGCGATCCATACAGGAATTTCTATGTATCAATTTCATCTCCTTCGGCTGTGCGCCAAACGCGCTGAGACTTCTGGACAAAGGCGGTTAATGACCTGTAGTACTGGACCTCATAAGGCCAGGCAAGACTTTTGGCTCTTACACAATTTAGGTGAAGGATGAGCTTGTTTTTGAAAGCTCCTCGCGTTTTTGAGCACAAAGAATTGCTTCTCATTGTTCTATTGATGTGCTTACCACCTAAATTGTGTAAGAGCCAGACTTTTAGCGAGTCTTATCTCCGTCTAAAGTCTCATCACAAACACAACCACAGACGCGTAACAACACATGGCATTTCGAACTATTCTTGAGTCAAGTAATTGATGCGCAGTTTCTAGGAAAACTGCAGTAGAAGGACCAAAGCAAAGGAGCAAGCCATGTCAACGGACGCGAATCTCGTAACAGAACAGCCACAGAAGCCAGCGACAAAAATAGTAATGGACGTACAAAACATAACGAAGAATCTACCTCTGGGGCACGAGCGTATCGAAATTCTAAAAGGTATCAATTTCCAGATCATGAGTGGAGAATTTGTCTCCATCGTTGGCCCCTCTGGTTCGGGGAAAAGTACCTTGCTGGGTATTATCGCCGGACTGGACAACCCAACCACAGGCAAGGTCCTGATTGATGGCGTGGATATTACACGCATGACCGAAGGCAAGCTAGCGGTTGTGCGCAATACTAAGATTGGCATGGTTTTCCAGGCGTTCAACCTCATCCCGACTTTGACCGCGCAGGAGAACGTCGAAGTACCGCTCTACGTGGGTAAGCATAAAGGCTCGCCCTCTGCACGGGCACGTGAGCTTCTCAGCCTGGTTGGTCTCTCACATCGCCTTGGGCATCGTCCCAGTCAGCTTTCTGGCGGTGAGCAGCAGCGCGTTGCCATCGCCCGTGCCCTGGCGACCGATCCCGCTTTTGTCGTCGCGGACGAACCTACAGGCAACCTGGATGCACGCAACGGCGAAAACGTGCTCAAGCTCATCACCGAGCTACGCGAACAGACCGGCAAGACCTTTATCATTGCGACCCATGACCCGGTCGTCGCTTCGCGCGCGGACCGCGCTATTCGTATCGTCGATGGCAACACCGCCGCAATAGATATCTCCAATGACAAAATTACGCAGTAACACTACGCAACCTCTCAAGAAGGAGCATCGTATATGAAAGCCTCGCTCTATCTCAACTATACAAGCCGTTCGCTCCTGCGCAGTGGGCAGCGGACCATCCTGGCGGTGTTCTGTATCGCTGTGGGTGTGATGTCAATTGTCGCTCTACAACTCGTCGGCTTCATGCTGCAAACCTCACTGACCTCCAATGTGCGCGATATCAACGGCGGCGACCTTTCGGTGACCGCGCAAACCACGCCACTTCACACGAGTGACCTTACATTCTTTGATCGCTTGAAGAGCGACAGCACCATCTCTGACTATACCGCTATTAGCATGGCGAATGGCGGCCTGAAGGCGACAACGCCCTCGGTCGAAGACTTCACGGTTGAGGCGGTCAACCCATCACACTATCCACTCACCACGCCGCCAAACTTTGCCACTCCGGGCAACGGTACCGTCTCAGGCTTGCTTACAAATGACCAGGTGATTGCTACGCAGAGTTTTCTTGATCGCTATGGCAAAAAGGTAGGGAATACCTTTGATGTGTATACCAAGACGAGCGATGGCGCTGGTCGCACGCTACATGTCAAGCTTGCCGGAGTCATCGCCAATGCTGGAAGCTTTTCTCAGGCCGGGAACCTGCTGCTTATCTCAGCTCAGGATTACGCATCCACGAGATCGAATAGTAACGTGACCTATAGTGTGGTCGATATGACAACCATGAATGTGGCTCATGCCAATACTGCTGCGAAGGCAATCAACAAGCAGTTCCCTCTGGCTTCGACGCAGACGGTCGCTGACGTGTTGAAAACGCAGCAGTCCTCACTGGATAGCATTACCCAGTTTCTAGAGATCGCGGGACTCCTGGCTCTGCTGATCGGTGGCATCGGTATTATCAATACCATGCAGGTCTTACTCTCACGCCGTAAGACGGAGATCGCGATGCTCAAGACCGCTGGCTATCGACGCCTGGACCTGTATACTCTCTTTGGTTTGGAGGCTGGTTTGCTGGGTATGATTGGCGGTGTGATCGGTGCGGCAGCAGCTACGGGTGTGAGTGCTATCGTGCGCCAGTTGATGATAAATCTTGGCAGCAACATGCTCTTCGTGCTCAATCCCTGGATTATCGCCGGAGGTATCCTCATTGGCTTCGGGAGCGCACTGATCTTTGGCCTGCTGCCTATCGTACAGGCCGCAAGCATTCGCCCCTTGAACGTGATCCGCGAGATTACCGAGCACCGAAGCGTGGGGAGCACCGCTATGACGCTGGCCTTGCTGGCGCTGTTCTCTATACTCTTCTGTGCGCTGGCGATTGTGATCATGAATAACAATGTGTTATTGAGTGTCGAGGTCGTCTATGGAGCCTTCGCCTTCCTGCTCGTGCTGGGCCTCCTCTTCAGCCTGGTCGTGCTCATCCTGAGTAAACTACCTGTGCCGGAGCGCTTCTCCTTCGGGTTTATCGCCCTGGTCCTGGCGGGCATCGTTGCCTCGGTCATGCTCTACCTGTTCCTGCCGGTGTTTGGGGTGATTCTGCTCATCGTGGTACTCATCGGTGTAGCCTTCGCGCTTGCGCCGCTATCCTGGAAGGTCAGCATGCGGCTGGCGCTGCGCAACATCGGGCGACGGCGTACTCGCACAACGACGACGATTGTAGCCCTCTTTGTTGGTATCTTTACTATCGGTCTGGTAGTGGCCCTGGGCCAGGACCTTCAGGCGAAAATTGGGAAGGCGTTTTCGCAGGGACAGTATAACGTACTTACCGTCACGTCGGGCACTGACTCGTCCGCGCTACACTCTCAACTTAACACCATTCCCGGTCTCTCGCAATCGCAACAGGATATCTTCTCTCCGGTGATCCCGCTTGCCATTAATGCTACTCCTTTACAACAGGTGCTACCAACTGGCTCGCATCGGCAGGAAGCCCTCAATTTCATGAGTTCTATGGAGGGGTATGACCTGGCTTCTAACCAGCCTTCACTCAAGCTGACTCAGGGGCGTAACCTGAATGCAAGTGATGCGAATTCTAGTAATGTGGTGATTATTGATCAGTTAGCGAGTACAGGTTCGGTTGGGATGAGCCTGAAACCAGGCGACACGATTACTTTTATGAGCGCGGATGGTAAAGCGCGTAAGGTGGTAACCATTGTTGGCATCTATACGGGCGCGGTCAGTGTGAGCCACCTGGGAATGGTGCTTGCTCCGACAAACGTGGTGAATACGCTAAGCGCGACGAAAACTGGAACCTCAATGATTACGTATATGAAGATTGATCCGGCGCAAATCAATCATGCACTTGATACAATTGGGCGCATCACGCCAAACGCGACGGTGCAGAACGTCGCCGATGTGATCGGTTCATTTACGCAACAGCTCGCGAGTTTCCTGGATATACTGGTCGCTATTGCCTCGCTCTCCATGATCGCCGGTGTGGTGATTATCGCTAACTCCGTAGCTCTGGCAATGCTGGAACGCAGGCGCGAACTGGGTATCCTCAAATCGGTTGGCTATACGAGCGGCACGATCCTGCGCGAAGTATTGATCGAGAATGGTATCGTCGGCGCAATTGGCGCTGTAGTCGCGATGTTGCTGGCTGCTGGCGGTGTGGCTCTGCTAGGCAGCCTGTTATTCAACCTTACTTTGAGCATCTCGCCCTGGATTGTTGTGACGCTGGTCAGCGGTTCAATTTTATTGGCGATGTTGACGGCGGCGCTTGTAGCCTGGGGTTCGGTCCGCACCCGCCCGCTAGCAGTTCTACGCTACGAATAAGCAGTGCGATTGATGAGGAAAATGGTTGGCGTTAGAAGGATGGATGGATCGCGAAAGTACTGATACTTTCGCGATCCATCACATCTATCACGCTTGTGCTATACTAAGGGCATATTTTATGCCTGTTCATCATGGGGTAAGCATGATGGTCCAGAAAAAGAGGTTGCGGCCTTTCAGGCGATTAAGAGAAAAAATGACCGTATCATACATGCTGACGGCGGTCATAACGTTTTTGCTGATCGAAATACTAGTGGTTGGCGGTGCCCTACTTATCTCAAGCATGGATGCCTCCTACTTTGTGCTGAATATGCTGAAGCAAGAAGTTCCTCAGGCCGTGCCATACTTTGTGCATGGTTCACCTGATCGCCAGGCGCTCGCGGTCTGGCTGTCTATCATGAACAGCGATGCTCCTAACAAGCAAGGACCGTTTGTTTTCTCACACCCCCTTTCACTCAGTGTATTGGATACGCAGGGATACACGCTTGCCTCGGTGGGTACGCACCCTGTTTCGCCCGACACACCGTTTCAAAACCAGCTTTCTCCCCCTAATCGCTCACACCTGCGCGCCCTCTTTCACGACACAAAAGGGACCATGAGTCAGGTCGATGCGGAAACGGATGGGACGCTGGTCGCGATGGCGGCAATTGTAGGGCACAAGGGAAAAGTAGAGGGTGTGCTTGTTATGCGCCTTATGCCACCGGACAGACTGCAATTACTTATTGAATTTCTCCAACTTATCGTGTTGAGTTCGGCCATCATCATAGTGTATGCCGCCGTTTGCGGAACCATCTCTGGCTATCTGACCGCGCGCGGCTTCACACGTCGCTTGAAAGGGTTGACGATGGCGGCGGATCGCTGGAGCCAGGGTGATTTCTCCGTGCAAGCAGACGACGCGCCAACTCAACAGCATGGCTGACCAGGTACGAAATTTGCTTCAGGCGAGACAGAAGCTCGCAACTTTAGAGGAGCGCAATCGCCTGGCGCGTGATCTGCATGACAGTGTGAAGCAGCAGGTCTTTGCTGTCTCTATGCAAATTGGCGCAACCAGGTTCCTGCTCAGGCGTGATGCCGACGCCGCTGAAACGCGCTTATTGGAAGCGGAAAAGCTTGTACACCAGGCGCAGCAGGAGCTAACATTACTGATTCGTGAGTTGCGCCCGGTCGCGCTTGAGGGCAAGGGGCTGGCGACCGCACTGCGAGAGATGGCAACGCAATGGACGCAGCAGACCACTATCGTCGCCAACGTTCGTATAGAGGATATGCAAACGCTTCTGCTAACAGTGGAAGAAGCGTTGTTTCGTGTCGCGCAAGAGTCCCTATCAAACGTTGCGCGGCATAGTAAAGCAACCCTGGTGCAGATAGCGCTGACCACGAATGAGGAAACGGTCACGCTCTCGGTAACAGATAACGGTCAGGGATTTAGTCCCACCGAGCGTTCGTGCCTGGGAGTTGGTCTTCTTTCCATGCAAGAGCGTATGCGAGCACTTGGCGGCGATACCCAGGTGGTGAGCGCGCCCGGTAAAGGCACGCGTATCATCGCGTATTGCCAACGGCTGGGAACCCGTCCCAGTGCTCTAGTGATACCTCAAAACGCGAAAGACGTCGCGCCTGATAGCGGCACTGTGATCGATTGAAGAAACGTTCACAAGGGGAGCGTGCATATGACGGATGAGATTGCGCTTTTGATCGCGGACGACCATGCCCTTGTACGACAGGGAATACGAACCTTTTTGGATTTGCAGCCAGATCTCAGTGTGCTTGGTGAGGCCTCTTCCGGCGAAGAGGCTGTACGTATGGCCGCTGAATTCGCGCCCGATGTGGTATTGATGGACCTGGTAATGCCTGGTATCGGTGGTGTCGAAGCGACACGGCAGGTGAAGCAAGCCAGCCCACGTTCGCAAGTAATTATTCTTACCTCCTACCATGAAGATGAATATATTTTTCCGGCGCTGCGGGCAGGAGCACTCTCGTATGTCTTAAAGGATGTGGGGCCAGATGAACTAGCTGAAGCGGTGCGTAAGGCAGCGCGAGGCGAATCCGTGCTGCATCCGCGCGTTGCCTCGCGTGTCGTAGAGGAACTGCGTGGTACGAGACAGGCAACGCCCAACCTTTTTACCGATCTGAGTGATCGCGAGTTGGATGTGTTGCGCCTCATCGCTGATGGACTTTCCAACGCCGAAATCGCCAGGAAGCTCATTATTAGCGAGAAAACGGTGAAAGGGCATGTCAGCAATATTCTAGGAAAGCTGCATATGCTGGACCGCACCCAGGCCGCCATCTACGCCTGGCAGCAAGGTCTGGTCACACGTCGCGATCCATAGGGCGATAGGTATGATCTTAACACAGTTAATACATAGAAATGTCTGTATGTGTCCCGGATACATACAGACATTTCTATGTATTAACCTCTTCCTACATCCACATCTCGGCCAGGGACGAGCGGACACGGTTCAACCAGGAAGGCAGCGAGGCCGCCCAGGCAAGACGCTCCATAACATCATCGATGACAGCAGAATCTGGCTCGTCTTGCGCGTAGAAAAGATCTTCAAGTGGCCCGTTGATCGTCACCACAGGAGCCACCAGCATCAAAGCATCAGTCAGAAGTTGCGCTTCACCGCGTGCGGGCGGGCAGGATTCGCTATAAGCATGCAAGAAATGGCGAGCGCGCTCCGGTTCAAGGCCACGCTTCATCAGCGGACGATTTAGCGGTTCACCAGGCTGCCAGGTCAGGGCACTAAAGTAGAAAAGGGCATAGGCAACCTCAAAGAGACGCTTTTCCCAGCGCGAAGCCTCCAGGCCCATCACCGCCGTGACGCCAAACGTGCCAAAGCGCAGGTTATGAGCGTGATAATCCCCGTGAATATGAAACTCCGGCACAGGTCCACCGGCACCTATCGACATCATCGCTGCTGGCAGCAGCGTCTCCCATTGGTCAACCCAATTGTTGAGTCCGGCAGCGATAGCCTGAATAGCGCTGGCGTCAGCTTTGCCACGTGCCATGTTCAGCCAGTTTTGTACCATCGCGCCCATATGGACTTCAGACGGCCAATGATGCTGATTCCCTGTGTACTGACTGGACGCATGGTGAATGCGACCCAGCATCGTGCCGGCAAATCCTACCTGGGCGAGGCTGTTGGCATCAGCAGTGTTGAAGACATCGCCACCAACCCATTGTTGTAGCTCGAAGGTATCTTCGCCAATGGTCACCGCTGGCTCACCCTGTGGCGTCAGGCGCACATCAGGGATGGGGATACCGGCCTGTTGGAGATAGCGGCGAAATGCATAGCGATGGCTGAGATCCTCGTCCAGCATGCCCTCTGGACGCTCCCTCAACACATACCTCTGACCAGCGACCTCCACCAACAGATGCAGGCCTTCCCCTGGTATGGTTTCATCACGGCCGAGGTTTTTCCACTCGGAGATGCCGAAGTCCCGCATAATCGTATTCAGATCGAGCAGGTCTTCTTGAGCGGGCTGCATCAATTCAGCGGGCTCTCCATCGTCGTGTGCTTTGTCTTCCTCGTGCATACATTCAGCTTCTAGTGCCAACGACTATACTTCTGTTGGCAGGTCTTGACGCACTCCCCACTCGTTCCAGGAGCCATCGTAATTCGTGAACTGTGGGTAGCCGAGCATCGCCAGGCTAAAGAGCACCGTCGTCGCGGCCACACCACCGTTACAATAGGCCACGATGCGCTCATCAGGAACGACATGGGCACTTGCAAAGATGGCACGTAGCTCATCATTACTCCGAAAGGTTCCGTCGGCCGCAATCAGTTCTTCGCGTGGAATATTGACCGCGCCGGGAACGTGACCGGGACGCCCCTCACCACGTACCACTGTACCCGAATATTGACCGGCATCGCGGGCATCGAGCAACGTAACGCCTGACTTACCGATCAGCGAAACAACCTCTTCAGCCGTTGCACGTAGTTGTGGTTGCACGCGAGGCGTAAAGGTGGCGCGAGCATATGTCGGTACCGTCGTTTCCATGGGCAATTGTTCACGCTGCCACCTGCCCAATCCACCGTTTAAGACCACGACCTGGTCGTGTCCGTAGTAGCGTAGCGCCCACCATAGACGCGTTGCAAACTGTGAAGCCGGGTGCGTATCGTAGGCCACGACCAGGGTTTGATCGCCGATGCCCACACGCGACATGGCCTCGGCAAAACGCGCGGGCGGAGCAACCTGGGCTTCCACAGGATCATCCAGATCAACAATATCTTGCGACCAGTCCACATAAACAGCACCAGGAATATGATCTTGAGCATATTCTTCAGGGGCACCCACGTACTGGGCCTCCTGACGACCATCGGGCTGATTAACGGTGCGCACGTAGCCGCGCATATCCACAACACGCACGTCGGGATCGTGAAGGTGCTCAGCCAGCCAGGCCGGTTCGACGAGATAGTGACGACGATCTTGCTCCACAAGCGAACTCCTTTACACTATGCGAACAGGCCAGCCGCCTCGGGATTGTCGGTACTGACAAAATGGGCGGGGGCACCAAAAATGGTTCTCGGCGTGACCTTGATGATACGCATGGACGAGTTGGGAGTTTGCGTCGTTACATAGCGCTGTACCGCGAGACCCAACGGTCGCGCCAGGACCAGGGCCGCCGTCGATGCCAGGATCACATTATTGGCGGTACTGTACGGACGACGTAGTTTTGCGACCGCCATCGCCGCCAGCCCGGTGAGCATACCAGAAACCGCCAGGTTGGTACCACAACGCTCGTGCACAGCCAATTCCGGTTGCGTTGTGCGCAAGCGATTGAGCGCCTCCTGAGCCGTAGGCAAAATGGCTTCTGTAGGAATTTCGCCGAAGACAAAAAAACCAGCGGCAAACGAGATGCCGGACATGCGTACTTCTGGGAATTTGCGTGAAAGCAGAACTATCGTGGCATGCTCAAGAGCATGATTTTGCTTGACTGCACCGCCGAGCAGCATTTGTTGTGCAACCTGCACTGCGGGATTAATGGAACTCATAGTATCACTTACCTTTCCTTCGAGTAAGGCGGCGGAATGGGCAATGACAGGGAGATACGATTCCCTATCGACTGTTTTTCCGTTTCATTTTGATGGTTACGGACCATACGTTATAGTAAATACGACCACCTCGTCCCCAAAGTTGATAACATCGCCATCATTGAGGACCACTGGCTGATAAATGCGTGTATTGTTAAGTAGTGTGCCATTTGCACTTTGCAAATCTTCCAGGTACCAGAGCCCATCGGCAAACCAGAGACGAGCATGACGCCGCGAAACCGTGCGCCCGGCGATGACAAAATCGTTGCCATTGGTACGACCAACCGTTGTCACATCCTGGTGAAAACGATAGGTATGTCCAGCCATAGGACCATTTTGAATGGACAGGCGAGCGAGCATGGGACGACCATTTGGACCAAGGTGGCGGTCGGCGCTGGCGCGGCGGTTCGAGAGATCATCGCCACAGGTAGTGCAGTAGAGCCGCGTACTGGGGTTGGGAGCGCCACAACGAAAACACGTGAGCGTCACCCCTGGTTGTGCTCCGGCAAAAGGTTGGCTAGTTGGCAGAGACGTATTGCCAGTGGAAACGTTCGCTTGCCCAGAAGCGGCATCGGTGGAAACAGAGCTGAACTGCGGCATCACTCCACGCCAGGAACGGGGCAGTACCAGATTGGACGAGACCAGAGCATTGGTCAGTGCATCGATGAGCGACTCAGCCGATTGATAGCGATCCTGAGCCGGTTTCGTCGTCATCTTTTGCACCACCTGAACAACAGGAGATGGAATGCCTACTGCATACAACTGCTCGACCGGCAAGGGGTCGTTCATATGTTTGACGGTGATCGTAATCGGACTATCAGCTGTAAAAGGGACGTGCCCGGTTAAACAATGAAAGAAGACGATGCCGAGCGAATAAATATCGCTGCGGCGGTCAACGGGCTGCCCCATGCCCTGCTCAGGAGACATGTATTGCGGCGTGCCAATACCGGTGCCAACACGCGTCAAATTTGTGGTGCCCTCAAGGATTTTCGCGATGCCGAAATCTGAAAGTAACAGGTGCCCATCTTTACGCAACAGCATATTCGCAGGCTTGACGTCACGATGCACGATGCCATTGCGATGGGCACAATCGAGCCCTTCGGCGGCCTGAATCATATAATCCGCCGCCTCCGCAACAGGCAACGCCTTTTTCAAACGATCCTTGAGCGTTCCGCCATCCACATATTCCATCACAATATACGTGATATCATCCTGCTCACCAAAATCGTGAATCTGCACGATATTAGGATGGGCCAACTTGGCGACAGAACGCGCCTCCTGCTCGAATCGTTTGACGAAGACAGGGTCGCGGGCATGATAGGCGGGTAGCACCTTAATCGCAACGTAGCGGTCAAGCGTTGGCTGATAGGCTTTAAAGACGGCCGCCATACCGCCAGCACCAATGCGCTCGACCACGCGAAAATGGCCGAGCGATTTGCCAGCCAACGTATTCAAATCATCATTTCCTGTCATCGTTGTTCCCTGCCTGGCGAGGATAGATAGCTATTCGAAAAAGATTGCGTGACAAACTGCGCACTTTCTTGCCTCTTGATTATACAGATACCAACCTCTTCTGTCGAGGAGGATAGCACGAGCATTTAGCCTTCGAGCAGTAACGATTCCGGGTCTTCGATTAATTCTTTGATTTTGACCAGGAAACGCACGGCTTCTCCGCCATCAACGATACGATGATCGTAGGAGAGGGCCACGTACATCATGGGATGAATAACCACCTGTCCTTGCAAGGCAATGGGGCGTTGCTCGATTTTGTGCATGCCCAGAATGCCAACCTGGGGGCCATTCAAGATAGGCGTCGAAAGCATCGAGCCATATACACCACCATTGGTAATCGTAAACGTTCCTCCTTGCAGGTCGGCAAGCGCCAGTTGATTTGCCCGCGCACGTTTGGCAAGTTCGGCAATTTCGCGCTCGATCTCAGCAAAGTTTTTACGGTCCGCATCACGCACCACGGGTACCACCAGCCCCTCGTCAACACCAACCGCGATACCCAGATCGTAGTAATGTTTTACCACAATCTCCTGCCCCTGAATTTCAGCATTGAGCAGTGGGAAAGCTTTCAGCGCGCCGATCACCGCTTTCGTGAAAAAGGACATAAAACCCAGCGAGACGTTATGGCGTTCCTTGAATGCCTCCTTACGACGAGCACGTACATCCATAATCGCGCTCATATCGATCTCGTTAAAGGTGGTCAGCATCGCGGCCGTATGCTGGGTTTCGACGAGGCGTTGCGCAATCGTTTGACGACGACGCGACATACGCCTGCGCTCTTCTGGCCGTCCCGCAGCCGTAGTCGTTCTCTGAGCCTGAGAAGCAACGACCGGAGGTGGCACAGGAGCAGCAGGGGCGGAAGAAGAGATGGCTTGCATAGGCTGCGTGGGTTGATTGGACGCTCCCGGAACTCCTGGTACCTCCTGCACGGGGGTCTGGGCGTTGGTAGAGTTCTGCGCCAGGTATAGCATGACATCTTCTTTCGTCACACGCGCATGCGGGCTGGTTCCCTGTATCTGCGAGATATCGACGTTATGTTCAGCCGCAATGCGCCTTGCCAGAGGCGAAGGCGGACGCTGCGTGCCACCACTCGAAGGTGGTACCTGTGGCAGTTCGGACGACGATTGCGCCGATGATGGCGATGGCACGGCAGAGTTCGCGGCCGCTTTCGCCGTACCATTGGCGGACGCGGTCGCCATTCCTCCACCTATACCTGCTCCCTCACCCTCACCCAACATGCCAATGACTTCACCAACAACAACGGTATCACCTGGTTGCTTGAGCACTTTCTGCAACACACCATCCTGGTCAGCGCTCACTTCGAAGTTCACCTTATCGGTTTCCAATTCCGCGAGGGTCTCGCCCTTGTGCACGGCATCGCCCTCGTGCTTGAGCCAGGAAGCAATGGTCGCATCAACAATGGATTCACCTAATTCGGGCACACGAATTTCAATGGGCATGTTTTCCTCCGGTTGGTTTGAGAGGTAGGCCGGAGGCTTCCGCGATCAGGCGTTCCTGCTCAGCTGTATAGATATCCCAGAAGCCCGTAGCGGGGCTAGAGAGATTGGGTCGTGAAATGACGTTCAACTTGATATGGGCATTGAGCAATTTGGTAAGCCGTGGGGATAGATAATTCCAGGCCCCCATGTTGCACGGTTCCTCTTGCACCCAGACGACTTCTTGTGCATGAGGATAGCCTGCGAGTACCTGTTTGATCTCGCTGGCGGGAAATGGGTAGAGCATCTCAACGCGCACAAAGGCCACATCCTCGGATGGCTCTTTCTGCTGGTGTGCTTCAAGGTCAATGGCAATTCTACCACTACAAAGGACGATACGGCGAATGTCGCTGGCGTGAGCACGAGCACCAGCATCGTCTATTACCGCCTGGAAAGAGCCTTCAGTAAGGTCTTGTACATGTGCAGACGCCAATGGATTGCGCAAGAGGCTCTTAGGTGACATCAAGATCAGTGGACGTGGGTGATCATGGAGCGAGAACGCTTGACGCCGCAAAAGATGAAAGTACTGTGCAGCGGTGGAACAATTGGCAACGCACCAGTTATCCTGCGCGGCTAACTGCAAGTAACGTTCCAGGCGGGCGCTTGAGTGTTCGGGTCCCTGGCCCTCGTAGCCATGCGGCAACAACAAAACCAGCGCGCTATCCTGACGCCATTTCGCGCGTCCAGAAGCAATGAATTGATCGATAATTACCTGCGCAACGTTGGCAAAATCGCCATACTGCGCCTCCCACAACACCAGGGCATCGGGTGCCTGCACGCTGTATCCATACTCGAAGCCTAGCGCCCCCGTCTCACTTAACGGGCTATTGTAAATGGTGAAGGAAGCGCGAGCACTGGAAAGGTGTTGCAAGGGGATGTAGAGCCCCTCGCTATCCTGGCTATGTAAGACAGCGTGCCGATGACTAAACGTTCCGCGCTCGGCATCTTGCCCGGTCAAACGAATAGGTATCCCTTCGCTGAGCAAAGAGGCAAACGCTAACGCCTCGGCCTGGCCCCAATCGATGCCGCCATCTGGCCCAAGTGTATTGGCACGCCGTTGCAGGGTACGAGCCAGTTTGGGATTGATGGCAAAATTCTTCGGCCAGGTCAACATCTCCTCGTTGTACATGGCTAATTGCTCAGCCGAGGTCGGCACAATTTCCACTGCTGGCGAGATAGGTTGCCCAAGGTGTTTACTGGCATCATGCACATGAGGCGCTTCGATGATATCCTGAGCATCGTGCTGAGCCTGCTCAAGTTGAGCAAAGGCATCTTGTACCATCTGCTCGCTTTCCTCTTGCGTCAAGGTTCCTGCTTGTACAAGCGTGCGAGCATACATCTCGCGCACAGTTGCATGAGAACGAATGGTTTCATACATCTGAGGCTGGGTAAACGCGGGTTCGTCACCCTCGTTGTGGCCCCAGCGACGGTATCCGACCAGGTCAACCAGCACATCCTTATGAAATTGATCGCGATAGGCATGGGCCATACGCACGGCGGTAAGGCAAGCATACGGATCGTCGGCATTCACATGAATAATTGGCAAGCCAAAGCCCTTTGCGAGATCGCTGGCGAAATGGGTAGAGCGGGCCGCACTCTGGTCGGTCGTGAAACCAAGCTGGTTGTTGGCGATAATATGGATGGTTCCACCAACCCAATAGCCGCGTAAATGCCATAAATTTAGCGTTTCGGCAACCACACCTTCACCGGGAAAAGCCGCGTCGCCGTGAATGAGAATGGGTAGCGTGCGGTCCACATCCTGCAAAGGTGCGCCTGAGACCGAGCGGATCTCCTGGGAAGCACGCGCCATGCCGCCGATCACCGGATTGACGAACTCAAGGTGACTGGGGTTAGGAGAGAGCAAGATTTTTAGCTCGACCTCATTTTTTTGTTCGAGGACGTTTTCAGCCCCCAGGTGATATTTCACGTCACCGGTCCAACCATAGCCGAAGCTGTCCGTCAGTGGCACGCCCTCTTCATGCCTGGCGTGCGCGAACTCGGCCAGGATAGCAGCGTACGACTTCCCAAGAGCATGGGCAAGCACATTGAGACGACCACGATGCGCCATGCCAATCATCACCTCTTGCGTCTCAGAGTCCAGCGCGCCACTGATAAGCTCGTCGAGCATGGGAACAAGCATATCAATGCCCTCTATCGAGAAGCGCTTCTGACCGGTGAAGGTCTGCTGGAGGTAGCGTTCAAAGACCTCAACTTGAGTAAGGCGTTGTAAGAGCTTGCGAGCTTCGGCATTGCTGGGATGGCGATGATACAGCCGCAAACCAACGGCGTCGCGCAGCCAACGGCGCTCATCGGAGCTTTTGACCTGGTCAAATTCATAACTGATCGTGCCAGAATACATGGCACGCAAGGCCTGTATAGCCTCAAACGCATTTTTAGCCCCCTCAGCGGAATGTCCACCGATAATCGTGGGGGGAAGTTGCGCAAGATCGTGGTCGGTGATGCCATACGTTTCTTGTAGCAAAGCAGGATCGCCTGGTGGTTCGCTTCCCAGCGGGTCAAGGTGAGCAGCCAGGTGGCCACGCTCACGAATGGCATGCGCAAGGGCCGACGTAGACACAATATCGGCTACCGGCCGAGCAGACACTGGTGGCGCGCTTACGCTTGCCGATGAACGTGCCTGCTGTGGTACGCTCGTTTCAGGGGACCAGGATGCAAACAGGGCACGCGAAGCCTCATCAACGGAGGCAGGGTCTTGTTTATAACGATCATAAAGTTCCAGGACGTAGCCTGCATTCGGTCCATAAAAAGTTTCTAGATTGAACATGATAATCCTTTTTACATTGCTTTTTCCATTGACGCTGAGCGCACTATTTCTCACGACAATGCCTCAACCTTGAGGCTGGTCTCAGTGTCACTGATTCAGCTATTGTATTCTATCATCTTCTATGGTATCATACCTTTACCATACTCCAAATTATCGCTATAGGCTAGCAGATAGAAGTTATAACGAATAAGCAAATGCTTCAGTCGCGTTGCTTGAGCCTTTACGTGAGCTTGGAGGCTCTACGATATTACAACAAAAAGATCAGCAAATTATGGCAATGATGGAGCGAGTACGCTGTTGCAACTCGTCGCAGAGAGTTCGGGGTTGGTGTAACCGGACACGAGTCACGAGCGGAAAATCACTCCAGAGCCGCTAGCCGAAAGAGCGTTGTAGGACTAGCCGGTCCCTTCCCGTTACCACGAAGGCGCGTACGATAAGACAACCTGGGCAAGCCTGGGAAGGTACGTGAGATGAGTGAGCGTGGCGTTACGTGCTCGTTGCGATAGACGTCAGGCTAATCAGGGTGGTACCACGGGAAGGCCTCTCGTCCCTTAGCTGGGCGAGGGGATTTTTTATGTGCTCAATTATGTTCAGTAAGGAGGACCTATGCCATGCAGACAAAGCTACTCTACCATACGAACAGCTTTACCTATGAATGCTCGGCAAAAGTCGTCGCCGTCGAAGGGGACGAAATAGCACTGGACGCCACAGTATTTTATCCAGGAGGCGGGGGGCAAATGGCGGATCGTGGAGTTATCTCATGGCAGGGCCAAGAGGCCAGTGTGATCGCGATGAACAAGCGTCGCGACGTGGTGTGGCACACGCTCGATAGTATGCCGCCGCAAGTGGGAACAGAAGTTGTAGGCACCATTGATTGGGATTTTCGCTATCGCATGATGCGCACCCATACTGCCCTCCACATTCTCTGCGGCACGATCTGGAATGATTTTGGCGTGCAGGTGACGGGGGGCCAGATGTATCCAGACCGGGCACGCATGGATTTTGCGATGGAGAATGTTGATAAAGAGCGTATTGCCTCTATTGAAGAGCGCGTCAACGCGGCTATCGAGGCCGATTATCCCATTCGGGTCTACACGCTGCCGCGCGAGAAAGCGTTCGAGATTCCCGACCTGGTACGCACAAAAATCAATCTCTTGCCAGCAGGCATCGAAGAGGTGCGCATTGTCGAAATCGTTGGCCTGGACCTGCAGGCCGATGGAGGGACGCACGTCAATCACACGCAAGAGGTGGGCGGCATCAAAATTACCAAAACAGAGAATAAGGGCAGGATCAATAAACGTTTGGAGATCGTGCTCGTCGATAAATAACACACCTATTCCTAATATGCGTATACGAGATGGGCATAGCTGGTAAATTAGGACAGCAATCAACGAACAGGCTCAGAGGAGGGCATAGTTAGTGTCAATCAAATCTAGTGTATTCCAGCCAGTTGTCGCAGCGGATCGTGTGGACTACCCGGCGCTGGAGCACACCATTCAGCAATGGTGGGACGACAACCAGGTGCGCCAGGCTTACCTGAAGCGCAACGAGAACAGCGACAAGCGCTATGCTTTCCAGGATGGTCCGATCACCGCCAATAATCCAATGGGCGTTCATCATGCCTGGGGCCGCACCTACAAAGACCTGTACCAGCGCTATAAGACCATGCAAGGCTATAAGCAACGCTACCAGAATGGCTTCGACTGCCAGGGTCTATGGGTCGAGGTCAACGTGGAGCAAGAGCTTGGCCTGCAAACCAAACTCGACATCGAAAAATACGGCATCGCCAACTTTGTCGAGCGCTGTAAAGAGCGCGTCTACACCTATGCTAAACGCCAGACCGAGCAATCAATCAGGCTTGGCTACTGGATGGATTGGGGGCACGACTATTACACGCTCTCGGACGAGAACAACTATACTATCTGGCATTTCTTGCAGAAATGTAACGAGCGTGGCCTGATCTACAAAGGGCGCGACGTGATGCCCTGGTGTCCGCGCTGTGCCACCGGCATCTCGAACATGGAGATGGAAGCGGAGGGCTACAAAGAGACCACGCACCTCAGCCTATACGTACGCTTCCCACTGGTTGATCGGCCAGGCGAATACCTGCTGGCCTGGACAACGACACCCTGGACATTGGCAGCCAACGTCGCGGCGGCTGTCAATCCTGACCTTGATTATGTCAAAGTCGAGCAAGATGGGGAGTATTACTACCTGGTCAAACAACTGCTCCCGGTCCTCAAAGCGCTGAAGGGTCGCGATAAAGGTGATTACCATGTCGTAGAGAGCCTCAAAGGGGCCGATATGGTCGGTTGGCACTACAATGGTCCATTCGACGAGTTGCCAGCGGCACAGGGCATCAATCACGTGGTGGTGCCCTGGAAAGAAGCCAACGCGACCGAGGGCACCGGTATCGTGCATATCGCTCCTGGTTGTGGTAAAGAGGACTTTGGGCTAAGCAAAGAGTTCAATTTGCAGGTCATTGCGCCAGTCAACGAATTTGGTATCTACGTCGATGGCTTCGACTGGCTAACGGGCCAACAGGCCGCGCAAGTTCCACAGCAGGTCGCGGAAAATTTGACCAAAAAGGGACTACTCTATCGCCCGCAGAATTATCGTCACCGCTACCCGACATGTTGGCGCTGCAAGACCGAACTGATCTTCCGCCTGGTTGATGAGTGGTTCATCTCGATGGAGCAGTTACGCTACGAAATCATGGATGTCGTGGGCCAGATCAAGTGGATCCCCTCCTTCGGCTTCGACCGTGAGATGGATTGGCTGCGCAACATGGACGATTGGATGATCTCGAAGAAACGCTATTGGGGCCTGGCCCTGCCAATCTTCAATTGTCCCAAGTGTGACACCTTCGAAATCATTGGCAGTCGCGAAGAGCTTCAGGAGCGAGCCGTCGAGGGATGGGATGAGTTCGATGGACACACCCCACATCGTCCGTGGATCGACGCCGTGAAGATCAAATGTAAGAGCTGTGGTGAGGTCGTCTCGCGCATTAAGGATGTCGGCAACCCCTGGCTGGATGCCGGTATCGTGCCCTACTCGACGCTGCACTATCGGACAGATCATGACTACTGGGAGCAGTGGTTTCCGGCGGATTTCGTGACCGAGTCGTTTCCGGGCCAGTTCCGCAACTGGTTCTACTCGATGCTGGTCATGAGCACCGTGCTGGAAAAGACAGCGCCGTTCAAAACGCTGTTTGGCTTCGCGACGTTGATGGGCGAAGATGGCACGCCGATGCACAAATCCAAGGGCAACCAGGTGGTGTTCGACGACGCGGCTGAGCGTGTGGGATCAGACACGATGCGCTGGTTGTACGCCAACCACGTGCCGGAACAAAACCTGAATTTTCCACGCATTCCCACCAACGAAGAGATAGAGAAAGCGGCACGCACTGGTCTGCCGGTACGCCTCAGCGAAAAATGGATGCTGGTCAGACGTACGTTGGATAAGATCTGGAACATCTACTGGTTCTTTGTCACCTATGCCAACATCGACCAGTTCCATCCCAAACAGCATACGCTGCCCGTGGAACAGCGCAGCGAACTGGATCGTTGGATCATCTCGGAGCTACAGCAGACCGTACGCACGGTGACCGAGGGACTGGATCAGTATGACACCACGAAGCCAGCCGAGGCGTTGCAGGCGTTTCTGGACGATCTCTCTAACTGGTATCTGCGCCGGAGTCGCGAACGCATCTGGAAATCGCAACTCGACGATGACAAAGTTGCCGCCTACCAGACGTTGTACGAGTGCTTAACGACGCTGATCACGCTGCTCGCGCCCTTCGTGCCATTTGTCAGCGAAGAGCTTTACCAGAACCTGGTGAGAAGCGTTGACGAACAGGCACCGGTGAGCGTGCATCTTTGTGATTGGCCGCAGGTCAACGAGGCGCTCATTGATGAAAAACTCACGCGGGAGACGCACCTGGTCATGCGTATTGTTGGCCTGGGTCGTGCGGCGCGTGAAAAGGCGCAGATCAGGGTACGCCAACCGCTCAATGCGTTGCACGTCCGCGTTCCCAGCCTGAGCGAAGAGGAAGCCCTGACGCGACTGAGCGGCCAGGTACTAGAAGAACTGAATATCAAACAGTTGGCCTTGATGCGCGAGGACAACGACATGCTGGCCTACGCCTTGAAGCCACAGGTGAAGACGCTGGGACCCAAATACGGCCCTCTGGTACAGAAGATTGTGGCGTTCTTCAAAACGCTCAACGAGAAAGAGACGCAACTGGCGGCCCAGCAGCTCAACGCCAATGGTTCGCTGATCATCGCCCTCGACGATAAGCAGGTTGAACTGACCACCGAAGAGATCCTGGTCAGTTCAACGGCACGACCCGGCTTCACAACCGCCGAGGAACGTGGATACATCGCGGCACTGGAAACCACGGTGACGCCAGCACTGCGCGAAGAAGGCCTGGTGCGCGACCTGACGCACTTCATCCAGGATATGCGTAAGCGGGCGGGACTCAATATCGAGGATCACATTGGGCTGGCCCTCTATACAGATACCGACCTGGCAAACATCCTGACCAGGTATATGCCAGAGATCCGCGCGGAGACACTGGCCGATAACCTGCTGATCTCGATCAGCGAGGCGCACGATAAACCATCGTTTGCCGAGATGTATCGTGAGAAAATCGCGCCGCAGGAAGCGAAGAAGCTCGAAAAATACACCGTCGAAGTCGTGCTCGGTAAAATGTAGGCTGCATCAGGTACGCAGTATACAGAAAGCGCTGACATCGACGAAAGCTGACACATAAAGGAACCTTAATGGTTTGCGCAAACCATTAAGGTTCCTTTATAAATTGCCCATACATTGAGATTTCTCCATGTGTTCGGAACACATGCACATTTTTTTATGCATTGCGATAAGCAAGCAAGCTGT
>DATAYF010000688.1:0-8708 GCA_036272735.1 Ktedonobacteraceae bacterium | reverse complement strand
CCTGCCTCGCCTCCTATTCCTCACTCTGGCGGTTTCTCCAAAGCGAATTTGCTCAAGCCTGCTGGCAAGTGCATTGTCCTGTCACTGACGGTCTGACGGTCTGACGGTCTGACGGTCTGACGGTCTGACAGCCAAACAGTCAGACAGCCAAACAGTCAGAAGGCCGTTTCTGCCAGGTGACTTGTAGATCCGACCGAATTGAAACGAACAAAGCAGTGCTAGTGGTCAGTCCGCTTAGCTTTTAGCGGCGTGGTATTTCCTGGCAGTTCACTTCGCGCGATGCCCGCCAGAAGCCTGAGTGGCTCTATCCCCTGAAAGAACCTTCGTCGGATTGACTTTCAGAGAGCGTGAACAATCTCTGTGCTTCGCTTTATTGCCCATTGAGCCATCCGCCAATTTTGATGGATGACCGTGTCGTGGATTTCATCCAGTCCAATGCGTAATTGATAACAGCGAAGACGCTCATGATAGCTGGGCAGTGTAGAAAGAAGCTCATCATAATACCCTGCTTGTGCAGCCATACAATTCAACCAGGGACTCCAAAAATAGGCAGTTGCGACATCAAACAACGGATCGCCGTACTTTGCATTCTCCCAGTCAAGCACGGCAGTAATGTTTTGACCATCAGTGAGCACATTATTCGATCCAAAGTCCCCATGGACCAGAGAGCGCTCTTCTGGACAAGATTGAGCAAGAGAGATAAAAGGAGTGACTAAATATCTGAAGGCTGTTTGACCCATAAACTGGACCACCCGACTCCAATCATAGGCCGAAGAATCGAAAAGAGAAAGAAGAAACTCCTGCCAGGTGGCATATACCCCCTGTCCATCCGCATCAAAATCGCCAAAGCCGGTCGTCTCGCAGAGGTCACACTCCTTCAGGGCGAGCCAGACCTGGGTGATCGGCTCAAGCAATTGCCTTATCATTTGGGGATCAGCATCTTGAAAGGTGAAGCCTGGTCGTTTTTCTGTCAGGCAGAAAGCATGGTGTTCATCAATAGACCCAACCTGGATGACTCGGGGAATAGGAAGCTTTTCACTATGAAAATGGTTGGCGGCATATGCATCCTTTTGAAAGCCTACACTCCCTCGATGAATACGAAGAACATACCCTTTTCCATCACACTCATACGAAAAGGCTTGTGATTCTTCACCCTCAACAAGCTGCTGAATGTTTTCTGGCTTCCCCGCAAATTGCCTCTGAAGGAACAAGTGAACGTGTCCCCGGGTCAACTCTGTTTTTTTCTTACTCATATGCAGCGATGCATTTCCACACCAGGGGCTTTTGTCCCACTCTTTCAGGATTCGTTGGGTATCATACCACGAAAAGCTAATCAGACTGACCACTAGGGAGTATTCGTATTCAGAGATTGTATTCCTTTCGTTTCTATTTTTTTATATACTACATAAATATGTCAGGGAAAGAGCCTCAGCGACGCGCACCACTTTGGGATTTGCCCACTTCCCGCTGACAGCACCGTGAATTCGTTCACCCCCCTTCTCATGCGGTTTCACCTCTCCCCTCCTTCTCCGCTCGTTCCCTCGACCAACGTCTGCTGGTTTCCGGCTGCTCTTCAGGGAATGCGCGCCTTCTCTCTTGACAGCACGCTTGTTTGCTAGGTATACTCGGGTAGAGTAGAAATAGAACACATATTCTATATTTACACCATCTTCCACCATTTTTACCGGTGGTTCCAGGAGTCTCTCTATGCGTTTCCCACTTCTCACCGTCTCGGCTGGTTTCCCATCTCCTGCTGAGAACTGGGCTGAGCTTGCTGTCAACCTCCATGATCTGCTGGTCGCTCGCCCTGACACTACCTACTTTGTCCGCGTCTGCGGCAACTCCATGTTCCACGCCGGGATTACCGATGGCGATCTGCTCGTTGTGGATCGCGCGGTCGAGGCCAGGAACTGTGATATCATCATCGCCTCGCTGAAGGCAGGACTGACCATCAAACGCTACCTGCTGGATCACCAGACCATCTTGCTTAAGGCTGAACATCCATCCTATCCGACACTGACCGTTACCCCTCAGATGCAGTTCGAAGTCTGGGGCGTGGTCCTGTTCTCCATTCGTCCCCTCCATCCTCTCGCGCAGCACCGCCTGCGGCCATCATGATGCAGCCCACAGCCAATACCCGCGTCATCGCCCTCATTGATTGCGATAATTTTTATGCTTCCTGCGAACTTGTGTGGCGGCGAGAACTCCAAACACGCCCGGTGGTCGTTCTGGGCAGCAATGACCGCTGTGTGATCGCTCGCAATCGCTTCGCTAAAGCCCTTGGGATTCCCATGGGGCAACCCTATGCCCGCTGCCGAGCCTTGCTCCAGCGTCATCACGGCGTCGCCTTCAGCGCAAATTTCCCGCTGTATCAAGATATGTCTAATCGGATTATGCGCTTGCTTGCCTCCTTCGGATACCCGGTAGAGATCCATTCCATCGATGAAGCATTTCTTGACCTCTCTATGTTTCCTCATCAGAAACTCACAGCGCTGGCGCACGCCATCCGCCAGCGTCTCCTGCAATGGACAGGCATTGCGGTTACTTGCGGCATTGGCGCCTCGAAAGTGCAAGCGAAGCTCGCCTGCGAATATGGTAAGAGCAATCCGCAGCAGTGCCACGGTGTCTGCAATTTGCTGGAGTGGTCCCCCCAAAACCTGGAAACCCTGCTCACTCATACCCTTGCCGAAGATGTCTGGGGCATCGGGCAGCGTTACGCCTCCCGCCTCCAGCGCGAGCTGGGGATTCTCACTGCGCGCGGTCTCAGAGATGCCGATCACCTCCATCTGCGCCACGTCCTGGGCGTCAGCATCCAACGAATCGCCCTTGAACTTCGCGGTATCTGCTGCCTCCCCATCATCACGGCTTCCAAACCACGCCAAACAATTATGGTTGCCCTCTCCTTTGCTCATCCTATCACCAATCGCCCCTCCTGTTTGCAAGCCATCGCCTGCTACGTCGCCCTCGCCGCGCATAAACTTCGCCGGCAGCAGCTCCACACTGCGCATCTGAGTGTCTTTCTCTCCACCAACCCCTTCGACGCGCAGGCACCCCAATACGTCAACAGTGCCGCCCACACGTTGCCCTTTCCCACCAGCTTTACGCCCGAACTCATCCAGGTTGCCCAATCCTTGCTCTCCTCCATCTACCGACCCGGCTACGCTTATAAAAAGGTGGGCGTCCTGCTCTCCGATCTGCGCCCCCAGCATGTCCTGCAACCTGATCTCTTCCAGCAATTCTCCTGGGAGGAACAGGCCCGCCGAGCGCGCCTGATGGCTATTGTCGATCTGGTCAACGCCCACCTCGGCCAGAGCACCCTCTTCTGGGGCGCTCAAGGCCTTCACCGCCCCTGGTTCCCTCACGCCGCCCTGCGCTCTCCGCGCGCAACCACCAACTGGCAGGAACTGCTCGCCCTCGACTGATACCCCCTTCACCCCAGTCAATGCTATTGTAGCGGCTGAAAGGTTGCGTGGACATTTCGGTATTTTCTCGGGTTCGTTCTCTACAACAAAGCCTCCTGCCAAGTACCACCTACGTGCATTGCTTGTGAGAATATCAGATGCACCGAACTGTTCTTTTGGCCAAGTTGAAGCCGTTTCTTGCCCTTGACAAGATACCCAGGGGGGTATATGAAAAGTATATACCCCCCCCTGGGTATCTTGTTTGGATACGTTGCAGAAAGCATGGTGTTTGCGATGGATGATCAGGCTCGCCGTGACCTGGGAAGTCGCCTCTCTCGCGTGGAGGGACAGGCTCGCGGCATCAGAAAGATGATTGAAGACGGACAGGATGAAGCCACCATTCTCGTGCAATTGATGGCGCTGCAAAAGGCCAGCAGGGCAGCAGCCACCTACCTCGTCAAAGTGCGCGCCGCTGACTGTATTCGCGAGCAGGTGCGTGTGGCGCTCTCCGCCTGTCCAGGTGAGTGCGACCATTGTGATGAGTTAGAAGCGGTGGACCAGGCGCTGGCAGATCTCGATCTGGACGTGCTCCTCTCTACCCATCTCAAAGTCGCTGAGTAGTGCAGGAGGCACCACATGGAAACAACGGGTTCCACCGTCGAAATGCAGGTTCCAGGTCTCTGTTGCCTGGAGTGCAACCAGGGTATTGAGGCGGCGTTGCGCCGCACGCCAGGCGTTCATGACCTCCGCGTGCTCGGCATGGCCGAAAAGGTGGTCATTACCTACGACGCGGCAGCGACGGAACCAGGAAGGCTCGCTCAGGTGGTCACAGATGCTGGTCATCCTGTTGCGGACTGGCAGGACAGACCACTCAAGCCTCGCCTCATATCCATCCGAACCAGAGCCGACACGCACTCGCCTTCACGATCCTGCGCCTGGCTTTTGTCGGAGCCGTCTCCCTCATTGCCCTGGTTGAGATTGTAGGCGAGAGCTTTGGACCTAATTTTTGGCCAAATGGGTGGCAGCGTGCTAGCCTAACTCAATAACCAGCGGCAGGAAGCTGAGTTAGGATGTATAATCTCCTTAAGCTGAGCCTAACGCTTGCTTTGTGAGGAAGAGAAGAAAGCCAAAGCAGAGTAACCCGAGGACGGGAGAAGCATGAGCGAAAGAGATCTTTTATCTGAGGATTTACAGAGAAAATCGCTGTCCAGGAACGAAATTGTGTTGCCATATGCAGACGCCTTGCAAGCGCTGGTGATTCTAGAGGAAGCCCACCAGGCAGTGTTGGGGTGGGAGCCCTGGCTGAAATGGCCCAATGGGTCGCATCTGCACCCGCTTCTAGTACTCTGTCATCTCTGATTTGATGAGCGAAAAAGCGGGAGTGCAGAGGGCGGCGAGCCCTCTGCCGGGGCGACGCGCTGCCGGGGGCAGATGAAGCGCGTGGGTGTCCCCGCATCACTTCTCCTCTCCTCGCCGCCTCAGGCGGCACTATGAGACATTTGATAATTCTTGCAACTTTTATGGTCTTGCTGGACTTGTCTACTTAGACGAGTTAAAATCTTGTCTAAGTAGAAATTTGGAGGGCTATCATGTCAAAAAGGGCTATGGGTTGGTGTTATTTTATTGATATTACTTTGGGGATTTTATCTTCCGTTCTGTTTCTTGCATTTCAAGGTCAGCATAGTAGCGACTCCTCGCTCATGAATGGCTACATACATCACAAGAGGCCGACCGGTCGTCGCACCGGGAAGGACAGCCACCAGAAAGGACAACCAGGTTGAGCACTCCTATGCCTCCGAACATGCCGCCAGAGGGTCAGCAACCGCTGTATACCTACAATCAATCGCCGCACACATATTATCCGCCGCCCATGGGTAGGTTCGCACCACCGCCCACGCCCCCGAAACGTGGCCTGCAGTGGTGGCACTGGCTGCTTATCGCCGGGGGCGGCATCATCGCCATTTCCTGCGTTCTGTGTGGCTCGCTCTACACGTACACGCTGGGGAGAATCGTCGCCAGCAATGCACCCACACTGAGCTACAATGCACCCACACCGAGCTACTCATATACTCCACCGGTGGCTTTCCCGTCGCCGACGGCATTCAGCCCGACAAGGGCCACCCCGTCGCCGACGGCATTCGGCCCGACAAAGGCCACCGGGACCTTAAGCTTCAGGGGGAGTGCCGGCGACTTCATCGCCGGAGGCAAGTTGTACTCGTACTCCACCAGGAAGGGCGACGCGCTGACCATCTCCGCCAGTTCCACCGGTAGCACCGTGAGCATCGGGGTTACCGGCTACAACGGCGACTTGTGGACACTGGATTTCGGAGCACCCGGTACGGTGGCACCCATTAATGGGAAGCCTGCTGTTCTCGTTCCGGGTACCTACAGCGACGCGCACCGGTACCCGTTCAACGGGAATGGGCCGGGCCTGGCTCTGTACGGCAACGGCCGGGGATGCAACACGGTGACCGGCTCGTTCACCATCATTGACGCTGTCCTCGGTCCTCAGGGCTATGTGCAGAAGTTCGACGCAACTTTCGTGCAGCACTGTGAGGGAGGGACCTCAGCGGCGAGTGGTCAGGTCCACATCTCGAACCCGCCAGCAGGTTAGCAACCGCCGTATCCCCAGGCCGCCGCGAGTAGGTTCGCACCACCGCCCACGCCCCCGAAACGTGGCCTGCAGTGGTGACACTGGCTGCTCACCTGACCCCTGGAATGCAAAACCTGGAAAAACCGCCTCTCATCTGCTACACTTGAACAGAATAGTGGAAATAAAGCCTTCCTTCGCAGGTCCGACGATGGCTAGTACTCTGTCATCCGTCAAGCGATGAGTAAAAAGCGGGAGTGCAGAGGGCGGCGAGCCCTCTGCCGGGGCGACGCGCTGCCGGGGGCAGATGAAGCGCGTGGGTGTCCCCGCATCCTCTCTTCTTTGCTTGCCGCCCCAGGCGGCACACTCATCAAGTGAGAGATGACAGAGTACTAGGTGATTCGTTTGATCGCGAGGATGGAGAAGACTGGGGCACCTATGTACAGCGGAGTGCCCGTCATTACCGTGAAGTGCTCAAAGCAGAACAATCCCATTGGGACGACGGAACATTTCCTCACCATGATCCTACGCTGATCCTTTACTTTTGTCTGACCACGGCCAATCAAGAAGAGTGGAATGAGTTTGAGAGCAAGTGCCAGTGATGTGTCTTGAAAGATTTATGTTTCGCCCAAACGAAGTATCACCTGTGCTGGAGCCAGAAGCACCCGCAAAGGGCCAAGTAAAACAGGGGCGAAAGGAGCATCCTGATTGAGCACAACAGAACGGATGCGGCCCCGAGCATCGATGAGGAGAAAGCCGCTGATCTGAAAAACATCGCGCACCATGCGCGCCGGCCCATAGTGCTGGAGCTGGGATGTGGATCCTGCCAGCCAGTTGTGTGCCCACACGATCACATTGTGAGCCAAGCTCCCCAGGAGCATCAGCATCTGTTGGGCTTCAAAGTGCTTCTTCCTGCGCTTGGCAAGTCCCAATCCTTGCTTATCACCTTTGAACGAGGTTTCTACACCCCCGCCGCGCTGATCGTAAAGACGGACATGTGCCAGCAGAACCTGGGTGGAACTGAGAGACCGCTCTCCATAGCCTCCGGTCAGTTCACACACCTCGGTGGGAAGCAAGGTAGAGATGAGCACGGCAATACCCCACTGCCCATTTGGCTTCCGCTTGCGTACCGCAATCCGCACTACATCACGCACATACTCTGGAGCTGGCTCTTCGACCCACCCAACTTGTCGCCCTGGTTCATCCGGGTCCTCGATCCATGTCGTGACGGATGCCGCCAGGTGGCGAGCACGTTGCCCGGAGTAATCCTTGCAGTGCATTTGATAGCCTCTCGCCAGGGCCCAATTGACATCATCCAGACTCCCCCCACCAGCATCGACGCGGAGCAACGTACGAGATCGTTGGGCTTCGTCCAGTCCCAGAGTTTGTTCAGCGGCCTGGATCAGCGGCTGAAAGGCTGAGGCCAGGCTTGTCCGACCCTCAAACAGCCGGTCGGTCACGACCTCACCGTAGCGTGTGGCCAGTACCCGGCCCAGTTGTCGTCCACGGCGATTGCGCGCTCCAGCAAAATAGCCTTTGGTGGCCAGTGCTGCCCTTTTGCCACACGGCAGGCCCGTGAGATCCACATCCAGAATCTGGTACTGTTGGGAGTAGTCGTGTTGATAGCCCTGGCTATGGTGGCGATAGATTTCGTTCACTGCTTGCTCCATCTGCTTGACGGTGTCGGCAGTGCAAGCAGAAAGCGTTTGCTGGATCACCGACTGTTCGGCACATCGGCTCCGCCCGAACGCCAGTTGCAATGTGCGATCACTCCGCAAGCGGGTGTTTACCTCCACAATACCCGTGGCTCCTGCCAGGAGGCTGATGAACGCATCGAATAGTTTCTCAAAAGGAGCATCCTTGACGGTTTTTTGCGGAATATGGACCAGTTTGCGGACGGGTGCCAACAGATCCATTTTACGGATCTTGACGCCGAGAACTGCCAGGCTCGCGCGGCCAGTAAAATGGGCGGTCAGGTTTGTGGTAGATTCGTTCATAGGGATGGCCTTTCTCTCTGTTGTTTGTTTGTCTGTGAGAGGTATAGGCCATCAAACTTCTCAGGGCAAACTCCTTCTTTCTTGTAGCAGCATGCTGCCACTACTTTGGCCAAATTTTACGTTGGAAGAGAACCTAAATAGTTATATACAATTGGTAATATATTTTTTCCTAACTGTACTGAGTAAAATGTTCATGCTCCCCTCCTTGACGCGCTATCCTCATGAAGCAAATTTAGGCGTTGCTACACTGTTGCTACATTTTCATACTATAGCCCAACAGAAAAACACCCCAGGCGGCTGTACATGCGGCCTGGGGTGTCGTCGTATACCTACGGGGTGCCGAAAGGGGGACTTTACACGAACTGTTTACCGGTGCTATTCTGTGCTATTCCCGTGCTCGATTTCCTATGATTTTGTTCACCAGAACGAACGAAGCACTGACGATGTTCTTGGATTTTGCTGTCACGATTTCAGATAAAAAATGTGTTTGAATAGGTGGACAAATGAGATATCGATCGTTTGTCATTATCCCCTATGATCTGTAAAAGCTGAAAAAATCTATTGCCGCTTGTACGTCAAGGGGCTTTTCTTCGCTACTGCCTTCTCTTCAGTTTTCAAAGGAGATCGGCTTTATGTGTTCTCTTTAGTTAGCTCTGCTTGCGCGTGTAGGGCAACGTCCAAGTTATTCTGGGTAATAGCCCAAGCAGCAGGAGCATCTTC
>DATAYF010000687.1:0-7058 GCA_036272735.1 Ktedonobacteraceae bacterium | reverse complement strand
CGCCGATGTTGTACGTGTCCTGAATGATTACACGACGTTCTCTTCTGATGAGAACCGATTCGGGCAAGACGAGCGCCGCACCAGCAACCCGATTAGTTCCACTATTCTGAACATGGACCCACCGCGTCATCGCCAGTTGCGTACCCTGGTCTCACAAGCCTTCACGCCGCGCATGGTAGCGCACATGGATTCGCGTATCACAGAGATCACCAACAGCTTGCTCGACCAGGTGTCCGGGACACATACACAGGCATCAATGTATAATCTGTGCATTCATTGATAACTAAAATTTTAACAGGGTTTGCCTGTATTTTACGTTTAAAGTTACGGTTCTCTCATGCCACGCACCTTTTCGACTGTGTCGTTCAGGTAGGTGATCGATTGGGGGTTGCTCATGGCGTCGATGCTGATGGCTTTTGCGGCGGGGATGCCCATCAGCAATTTTTTGACCGGCACTTCCAGCTTTTTGCCGCTCAGCGTGCGCGGCACTTCGGGGATGACCAGGATCTCGTCGGGGACATGATGGGGCGAGATGTGTTCGCGCAGGCCCGCTTTGATGCGCTTTTGCAGGTCGTCGGTTAACTCCACGCCGGGCCTGAGCACCACGAATAGTGGCATGTAGTACTCGCCGCGTGGTAGCTCCACGCCAACGATCAGGCTATCCAGCACTTCTGGTAGCCCTTCGACGATACGGTAGATCTCGCTGCTGCCCATGCGAATGCCCATGCGGTTAATCGTCGAGTCGGAGCGCCCGTAGATAACCGCGCTGCCACGCGGGGTAATCCTGATCCAATCGCCGTGCCGCCACACACCAGGATACACGTCGAAATAGCTTTCATGGTAGCGCTTGTTGTCGGCATCGTTCCAGAAGAAGAGCGGCATCGAGGGCATCGGCTCGGTCACGACCAGTTCGCCCACTTCGTCGATTAGCGACGCTCCCTGCTCATCGAACGCCTCGATTTTGGCTCCTAGCGAACGGCATTGCAACTCGCCCGCGTAGACCGGCAGCAGCACAGAACCCAGCACGAGCGCCGAGCAGACGTCGGTGCCGCCGCTCACCGAGGCCAGCCACAGGTCGCGTTTGACGTGCTCGTAGATCCATTGGAAGCCCTCTGGCGGCAATGGTGATCCTGTCGAACCGATGGACTTGAGCTTGCTCAGGTCATAGTCACGTCCCGGCTCGACCTCGGACTTCATGCACGAGGCGATGTAACCGGCGCTGGTCCCGAACAGCGTCATGCCGCTATCCTGCGCGAAGCGCCACAGCGTCCCCATGTCGGGATAAGCCGGGCTTCCATCGTACATCAACACCTGGGCGCCAACCAGCAAGCCACCGATGACGAAGTTCCACATCATCCAGCCCGTGGTGGTAAACCAGAAGACGCGGTCGCCTGGCTTGAGGTCGGTGTCGAGCGCGAGCATCTTGAGATGTTCCAACAGGATGCCGCCCTGCCCCTGTACGATTGGTTTGGGGAGGCCCGTGGTGCCGGATGAGTAGAGCACCCACAGCGGATGATCGAAGGGGACCTGCTCGAAGACAAGCTCGGCAGGCTCCGTCAGCAGCGAGTCCCACGCGAGCGCGTTGCTGAAGCGTTGCGGGTCGGGCTGCTCGAAGAGGTAGGGGAAGAGCACAGTATGCTCAAGCGTGGGTAGGGCTTGTTGTAGCTCGGCAACGATAGCGTGCCGGTCGAAGGGTTTGCCGTTGTACTGGTAGCCATCGACGGCGAACAGCACTTTGGGTTCGATCTGTTGGAAACGGTCGATGACGCTTTTGGTGCCAAAATCAGGCGAGCAGCTTGACCAGATCGCGCCGATGCTGGCACAGGCCAGAAAAGCTGTCAGCGTGGCGGGGATGTTGGGCATGTAGGCCACGACGCAATCGCCCTTGTGCACGCCCATCTTGCGCAACGCCTGCGCGATGGCTCCCACCTGCTGCGCCAGTTCTTGCCATGTCACCGTTACCATCTCATGACGCTCCGAACGGAAGCAGATCGCGTTTTGCGTGGGGACCGCGTTACGAAAGATGTGCTCGGCATAGTTGAGATATGAACCAGGAAACCATTGCGCACCCGGCATTGTACGCTCGACCAGCACGCTTGTGTAGGGCTGCGAGGCTTGCACCTTGAAATATTCCCAGATGGAGGCCCAAAAATCCTCAAGCTGAGTGACCGACCAGTGCCATAGCTCTTCGCGGTCGGCAAATTGCAGACCCTTCTCGCTTGCTAACCAGCGCATATAGCCTGCCAGGTTGGATTGTTGCTTTAACTCTTCCGAAGGTTCCCAGAGGGGATGTTCGCTCGCAATTGGCATATACACGGACCTTTCCTATGTTGGAACGGCATCGTTCCTCCACTCAACAAGAAGCTAATCTATTTTATGATAAGAATGGCCGTGTATTCAAATTACTGCGCCCGATCAGGCGTACATCACTTTCTAGCCTTCCATGATGCTTTTCAGCGTGTTCAACTGGCTATCGAGCTGCTTCCGGGCAATGTTTACAGCCAGTGGACCGAGCACTTTCAACACGCTCCCTGGCTCTCCCTCGCCAACCAGTGTGAGCTGTGTTCCATCATCGTCGGGTGTTAGCGTGAAGCGGCTTTCCAGGGGCAGCGGCCCCGATTTGAGCAGAAACGCGAACAGGCGTGGTGGCTCGTAGTGAGTTACTTCGGTCTGCACCTCGAAGTGCTGGTTCATAAACTCGATATGCTGGACAAAGGTCTTGCCCACGGCTACGCTGGGGTCGTTGGGATCGCTGGGCCGAATGCTCTTCACCAGCGTCCAACGTGGGACGTTGCGCATATCCGTCAAAAAGGCAAATACCTCTTCAATCGGTTTATGAATGATGACTTGCTTTTCTATACGCACAAAAGATGCTCCTTCTGTTTCACGCTCGCCCACGAAACAATCATAGCGCTTGACAGGCCGAATACTTCTATTTATGATTGCCAGTAATCGTATTTCAACGCAGTAAATGTGGAGTTTTTTCTATGATTGTTGATATGCCGCTTGCTGAATTGCAACAGTATACACCGGAATTGACGGCCCAGGATGATTTTATGGCGTTCTGGCAACAGAACATGGCCGCCAGCGACGACCAGCCGCTTAACGCCACGCTCGAAGCCTACGACTATCCAGTCGAGCGGGCCAGCGTCTACAAAGTGCGCTACGATGGCTTTGGCGCGAATACGCGCGTGGCCGGTTGGTACCTCGTGCCTAAACATCCTCTCATTATCGATGGTCGTACACCGGCTATCGTCTTTTATCACGGCTACAGTGCGAGCAAGGGCCTGCCTGTACAGTATCTTAGCTGGGCGCTTCAGGGTTACATTGTCTTCGCCGTCGATACGCGTGGTCAGAATGGCGACACCCCCGACAATAATCACTACGAAAGTGGTGCCGTTCTCGGTTGCATGACCAGGGGCATCCTCGATCCCTACAGCTATTACTATCGTTTCGCCTATATGGATTGCGTACGTGCCGTCGATTTCGTGCGTTCACGTCCGGAAGTCGGCCCCATCGTCGTCACGGGTGGCAGCCAGGGCGGCGGCTTGACCATCGTGGTGGCAGCGCTGGCGAAAGATAAAGGGATTGTTGCGGCCATGCCCGCTGTGCCCTATTTATGCCATTTCCAGCGTGCCGTGGCAATGTTTAGCGAAGGCCCGTACCAGGAACTGGTCAACTACTGGAAGCAATACCCACAGCGTGTTGAGCAGAGCTATCGCACGCTGAGCTACTTCGATGGTATGAACTTCGCGCCGCACATTACCTGCCCGGTTCTGCTCGCCGTGAGCCTGCTCGATACCATCTGCCCGCCCTCGACGGGCTTTGCCGTGTACCATCACCTGACGTGTGAAAAAGAACTCAAGCTCTATCCCTACAATGGACACGAGGGCGGCGGTGCCAACCAGGACGAAGAGAAATTCCGCTTCTTGCGTCATTATATACGCGCACACTGAGCGCGTATGTCGATCAAAAGTCTGAATGATCCTCGCAAGCGGGATTACGATATATTCACATGTCTGTATGGGGCCCGGCCCCATACAGACATGTGAATATATTAGTAGAATACCAGAGGCGACGAAGTCGCAGTCTTTCTTGCGGGACCGTCCCCAACGGGGTACAATGGCAATGTGATCCATTTCCGCAGATGTTTTCAGCCACTTTTGGCTTGGCAAAAGGATAAAATGTACATATTATGAGCAGATTTGTTGACCTGGCAGTGCGTGCAGTGAAGCTACGTTGTCCTGTGTGTGGTAAAGGGAAACTGTTTCGGGGCGTCTTCAAAATGAACGAGTACTGCCCCGTGTGTGAGTATCACTACGAGCGCGAGGAGGGATACTTTACCAGCTCGATGGCGATCAACATCGTCCTGAGCGAGTTCGTCATCTGCCTCTTTACTATTCCCCTGGCCGCCAATCCAGCGATTCCGATGCTGCCAGTGCTGGCCTTTGGTGCGCCCTTCACCGTCATTTTGCCTGTGCTCCTGTTTCGCCACAGCCGTAGCTTCTGGATGAGCATGGACCTGTACGTGCACCCCCTGGAACGTTCGCGAGAAGACCTCTGGTAACAAATTTTTATACATCAGGAAAAAACGAAAGTAGCTCCACAAAGACTGCGAAGCTACTTTCGTGTCATTGCGTGGTGCTATTTCACCATCGTCCAGTTTGAACCATTCCATAGCCAGGTCTGGCTTGCGCTCAGCGTTTTGTTGCTCTCCGTCTGCAAGGCATACACCACAACATTCTGTTGCGCTTCGTCGTAGGCTGCTACCGTATAGGAGCCTTTGGGAGCCTGGGATGCGTTGGCTTGCTGCCAATTTTGCCCGTTCCAGATCCACGTATCGCTCAAATCGTTCGAGCCGTTGTCTGATCCCGCAAACAAGACGATTTGCTGTTTGGCTGCGTCGTAGACCATGCTGGCTCCGGATCGTGCGGTTGGCTTGGTGGCGGGGTTGAGCTGCGTCCAGTTCGTACCATTCCAGGCCCAGGTGTCATTGAGCGTGTGGTAGCCATTGGTACCGCCGAAGAGGAGCACTTGCTGTTTGACAGCATCGTAGGTCATGTTGGCCTGGGCACGGGCGGGCGGGGAAACCTGAGGATGTTGCTGTTGCCAGTTGTTGCCATCCCAGACCCAGGTATCGTTCATAGCGGGCGAGGTCTTGTGGTCTCCCATCGTCTCGCCCCCAAAGAGCACGAGTTGCCTGGTCGCTGCGTCATACACGAGGCTGGCCTGGGCACGGGCGGGCGGGGAAACCTGAGGATGCTGCTGTTGCCAGTTATTGCCATCCCAGACCCAGGTATCGCCCAGAGCTGTACCTGTTGGGCTGACGCCCCCAAAGAGCACGAGTTGTTGGGTCGCTGCGTCGTAAGCCGTGCTCGCGTCGCTACGGTCTGCTGGCGAGGCGGCTGGATGCGCTTGCGTCCAGGTCCGACCATCCCAGGTCCAGGTATCGTGGGCATTGTCGCCGCCAAAGACAACGACCCGCTTATCCTTCCCATCGTAGGCTATGCTACTCCCTATGCGTGCAGGTGCGATCTGCCCGGAAGCGGCTCCCCGTGGCGTCATCGCTGTAGAGTGATTCGACGTGCCTGGCTTGCCACTGCTAGAGTTCCTATGTAGCAGTGAGCCGCACGCTGCAAAAGATAGCGCCATGAGGAGCAAAATTCCCACCACCACCATGCGCCATTGCCGCAAAAACTTCTTCAAGATATTTTTCCTCCATAAAATTACAAATAAGTCTCTATATTTATAAGGTACATCTTGCTGCAAGAGCATTTAAGGGTAGGAATAGAAAGAGAAAGCTCACACCGGGGAAGAAGCGCGCTATTGTATGGCTTATGCCTGTTCGGGTTGCGCGTTGAACAGGTACCCAACGCCCACTTTGGTCAAGATATAGCGTGGATGGTTCGGGTCTGGCTCGATTTTGCGGCGTAAACGATTGATATTCACTTGTAACATGTGTCCTTCGCCAACGTACGTCGGTCCCCAGACATTTTCGAGCAACATATCTTGCGTCACGACCCGCCCCACGTTTTGCATAAAGTAGATCAGCATGCGATACTCCGTGGGTGTGAGATCTATCGCGCGTCCTTCGCGTGTAACCTTGTGTTGGTCATGATCGAGTGTCACTTTACCCACCGTTGCGGCTGTTCCCGGTTGTCCTTGCTCTGGGGCGGCAAGCTGCGCACGACGTAACACCGCACGCACGCGAGCAAGGAGCTCATCGATGCTGAAGGGCTTGGTGAGGTAGTCGTCAGCACCGAGATCCAGTCCCTGCACCTTGTCCTGGTCGGCATCTCGCGCCGTCAGCATAAGAATGGGGACATTGGAAAACGTGCGTATACGGCGGCAGACCTCGAAGCCGTCCATGTTCGGCATCGTTACATCTAATAGGACCACGTCTGGCGCTTGCTGCTTCACCAGTGTAAGCGCCTCTTGCCCATTGCTGGCTGTCAATACATCGTAGTCAGCGCGTTCCAGGTTGCGCTTGACAAGCTTCTGCAACTGTGGATCGTCATCAGCGGTAAGAATAGTCATTTTCTTGGCGGGCATTTCTTGCTATCCTCGATACATCTACGGCCTGGCGCATGCCATACAACCAACCTGCGAATATCTCACTCTCCTCAACACGAATGCTAAGGGTGAAATGTCTCCTAATTACAGGAAACGTTCTGGTAGGTCTCGCTTATTATGGTACAGCGCGATAGACTTGAGCCTACCGTTAATGATGGATCTATGCCACTCATCAATTGGTTCGCTTGCCGTGCACCGCCTCGACGTGGTATTACACGTTTGGGTAACTTTTCGGGTAACCAGGATAATAGGGAAGAAGTTACAGAGGCGATTATGGCACGCATCACACCACATATAAACAATGGTATTCTGACGCTACCAGGCGACGCGTAGCCTCCTATTATGGTTGATAGTGACGCCTGGCGGGGCTGGCTGGCTGATGAGGCACACCATAGTTTTTACAGAGAGCCGAGCGCGAAAGCCCCCGTGTTTCAAGCGGGGGATGAAGCGCCGTTCCTTGTGTGGGAGGGGCGCGAGGCCCTGGA
>DATAYF010000686.1:0-5413 GCA_036272735.1 Ktedonobacteraceae bacterium | reverse complement strand
CACCAACAGAAGGGAGTCAGAGATGGTGACCAAATGGTCTGGAGAGGGGTCTTTGTTCCCCACTACGCCCAGGATAATGTATGGAAGCGCTTGAGATTGAAAGCCAAACAGACCAGGCACCACTCGCCAGCCGCCGCCCCCATCCCACGCAAGGAGAATTGGCGAAAGCCGAGCACCTCTTTGATAATCCCGATCACTGGTTCAACGGTACATTTTCGTGCCCTGTAGATCGCTTTGCCCAGCGCAGTTTTGAGCTTGTAGGCCATCTTGACCTGCGCACTGGCATCCTCAGACGGCGGATCTGGTAGGGGCGCGAAGCGCTGCTGCCAACTGGGATGGTGAGGATCACGACCTGTCGCAATATACGGCTCGATGCCCCGTTTGGCACACGCGGCCAGCGTCGCAGGGCCAAAGTAGCCTGCGTCCAGCGCTGCTGCCTCGGGGGTGCCAAGCGCCGAGGGAATAGCAGCAAGCGTGGATTCGGCTTCCTGACTATCGTTCGGGTGATTGGAGAGTGCCCATCCCACGATGAGTAGACTCCCCTGATCTACGGCAACCTGTGCGTTGTAATCTTGCTCAAAACCGGCATGCGTCGAGCTTTTCATGATGCGCGACTCTGGGTCACTAAAATTATACTGATCGCCATCACGTGGTCCTTCTGTCGGAGGGGTTGGTGGACGACCACCTGGACGGCGTCCCGTCGTGCGCTCTCGCTCCTCGCGCTGCGCCATCTTGACCTCATACTCGGCCTGCTCGGCTGCCGCACGTTCTTTCGTACGAGATTGCAGGACCGCTTTGGCCTCTGCAAGCCGCGCCAGGCGGTCCTCTCGCCGCGCAACCTCCTCGCTCACCACTAGCCCATCGGGCCTCTCTGACTGATCGAGTTGTTCGCTCAGCGCAAAGAGCTCCTCGATCTCAGTTCGCAACTGTGCCTCCAACTCGAGCAGGCGCTTGTAACTAATCGCTTTGCGTTTCGAGGCATCGGCATGCACCTTCGTCCCGTCCAGACTAATTGTGCCCGATTTTAGCACACCTGCCTCTTGTGCAAGCAAAAGCACCTGGACGAAGAGATCTTTCAGTTCTGGCAAGAACGTGCGTCGAAATGCCGCAAGCGTATCGTGGTCGGGATGCAGATTGCCTGCGATGAAGCGGAACGGTATCGCCTCATAGGTGGCGCGTTCAATCTTGCGCGAACTGAACACACCGGTAGCATAGCCATACAGTAACAAGCCCAACAGCACTTCGGGGGCATACGGTTCTCCACCGCGCGGCCCATAGTGGGCATACAGAGAGGTGAGATCAAGCTGAGCCACACTGTCTACCACGAAGTGGGCCAGGTGGTCGGAGGGCAGACAGTCACCCAGGCGCACCGTCAGATCGAGTGCTTGCTCGTAGTTCACCATCTTAAATGGTCTCTTCATGCCCATCAGTATACCACGACGAGATGGGTACTCCACCTATTCTCACGTAATGGAACTGGGGGAGTCATCATTGAGGTCTATCGAGCGTGCGCACTCTGCCCAACAGGCTAAGTACAATCAAGCAACAAACGTGGAATAAAGCCTGCTTGGCGGGCACGGACAATCCCCAAAAAGTTGCTTGAATGTGCTTAGCGGCTTGTCGGAGAGAAGTCAGTGCCTCTCGTCTGTCGTGGTATACTTGTGCGCATCTGAGTCGCTTCCGCCCGTGTCGTAAAGAGGTCAGAACATTTTCCAGGCTTCGCCGAAGAGGAGGACCATTCCACTTTGAGAGAAAACTGATTACTTGGTCCCCGAAATGGCATGGCCTTCCCATACTCTGCTCTATGGAGCAGACACCACATAGGCTATTTCCTGGCTGCTGCCAGGTATATACACCTTCGTAAGAGTCATGAGGGCAATCATGCTTTCATCAGAGGACCATGCAATCATCGATGTATCGAGCCTGGTAATCGCTGATGGCTCTCCAGCTTGAGTATAACTGGCCCTTTCCTGGCCGGTATGTGCGTCCCAGACATGCAAGCGCCCATCAGGCCCAACTGAAGCAAGAGACTGACTATCAGGCGACCAGTCCCCTAAGAAGACACCCAATGGTATGGTACGGCCTCCAACATGCTCGGCATCGGCAAGACCGGGGTAGCTGGCTACTTTCTGCCCCGTTGCCGCATCATCGATCTCGATGGTTGTTGTGTTTCCCCCTTTGATTTCCCCTCTACTTAACTCAAGGAGATTTGTATCAGGGGAAACCTGGAGTGAGACCGGCCTGTCAGAAGGCGATTGGCCCAGAAGAACACGGTGGGTGACCGTACTGACAAGTTCAAACTGGCCACCCAGGCTATTATCTGTTCTCACGAAGAAGCTCTGGCCGCCCGCGAGCAACCGAAACTGACCGAGTCCAATGACATTACTCAACTGGTCAGTCATTGAGAGTGCGCCAGTGTTCATATCCCAAATATCAACGAGCGGCTTCAGATCGGCAGGATCGTCATCGGCATATCCCAGATGCACGCTATCGGAAGACCAGGAGAACTCCCCTCCCTTGTCCGTCAAGCCCGGGCCTGTCAGATGGTACAACAGATGGTGTCTGGCCAAGTCCCAGATCTGAAGACTCTGAGTGTGATAATCGACAGCGAGCTTCTGCTCATCGGGAGACCAGGTAATGAGAGGTGGTTCGGCAGAGCGAGGCAAGTGAAGCGTGAGTTGGATCATGCCCGTCTGGAGATCCCAGATCTGAAAAACCTCTTGATCGCTGAGCGCCGCGAACTTTGTCTTATCGCTGCTCAGTGTGAGCTGGCGCCAGATTGTGTGATGATCATTGTAATAGACCGTTTGCACCCCTCTGAGGATGCTATTCGCCTGGATGGTGCCATCATCGGACGTGCAGATATCATAGAGTCCCGTATACATGCTCTCAAACGTGGCAGGCACACAGGAAAGACGCGTCTTTTTTGTCAAGGTATTGGTTGACAGATTCCAGAGGTAGGATGGCCCCGATGAACTCTCCAGAAACACGGCATGCTTATTGAGCCAGTAAGGAGAGAAAGCCCCCTGAAGAGTCGGACTTGTGTTGAGGAGAGGTGGGTGCATGACCGCATGTGAGAGAAGCAGGCGTGGGAGAAAAAGAGCGCCCAGAACGCCAGCTAAAATAAAAAAGAGAAGACCAATTAGAAGAAATGTGTACTTCCCTGGCCTCGGCCTGCATTTGGCCGGTTCGTGAGAGACGAATTGTTCCAAGGTGGTTCCTCCAGAAGTATCGTGTCTGATCACGCAGATGGCTTTTGGAGAGAGTATATACCAACTGTTTAGATAAGTATAGAGGCCGATAGTTCCGGAGAGAGGTGGCATTTGTCCCATTTTTGTGCTTTTCATCGGAAGATCCTGTTTTTGGCTGAGTGGAGAAGGTTCAAGCTCATTTTAGCACTGGAAGGGCTCCGTGGGGAAACCGCACGAAAAAACGTTATGACCTCATAAAGAGTGCCTGCGTTGTCGGAGCAACTGGCGTCACCGCTGCTCCGTTCTCTCCGACAAGCTGCTAGTAAATGGATAAGCGTAGAATGAAGAGGAATAAGAGCACCTGATTTTTCTAACCAGGTGCTCTAGTTTTTGTTATGCTACTTCTTTATTCTTTCTGGCATAATTAGGATGGTTTTAAATCGGTTTTAGTGTTTCTTCCTATTTGGGCTCTAGTGAAGTGCCGCTTTCCTGCAATGCTTGCTTGTATTGCATGATGAGGGACGAGCCAGACTCCTTTATGTTGAGAGTAAACAGTTTTGTACCTGGTCGTGGGAATACTGATGATATGGTGTATGGCCTTTAATGAACCTAATGCTATGGCTGGCCTAGATTGATGTGTGGTGTTTTTGACACCTTATAAAGGAAAAGCCTGCTTAGAATGAATAATTTGATTGGCCTTGCTGCTTTTTTAAGCTGGCTTTGCGAAATTCTGAGCATGAAAATCGACTTCGTCACCAGTACCCAAATTCGGCCATGAGGCATTTAAAGCTTGCATTTACAGAGCGGCTACACTCTATCGCCTTTCTTCAGATTGCATTTGCGGCAGAGCAGCTGTACGTTATCAACGGTGTTCTGCCCGCCTTTGCTACGAGGCATAATGTGATCATATTCGATATACTCGCCGTCGTAGCCACACTGAACACACCTGCCACCGTCGCGCTTGAATACCGCAGCCCTGATATGTTGGGGGATCGCACCATGTGCCTTTTGCTCCTGGTAGATGACGAGCTGGCGCTTCCATAATTTAGCCAGGGTATCGATAAATATTTTTATGTAGAGTGGATCTTGCACCTCATAATTGCCACCACCAGAGCCTTTCGTTACTGAAATATGGATGGCAGGTTTCTCAACAATCACAGGTTTCCGAGCCTTGTTGTACATCAGACTGCTTACGGTTGTTTGTCGTGTTTGTGAGATATTGTTCCAGTCCATCGTGAAGTTATCTGAGCCGGTAAATGAGACGAAATAGCACTTTTTGTTAGTGCCGGTGAGTGTACCGTCGATGTACTTAATCTTTTTGTTGGGTTTGTGATAAACGGCTGATATTGAGAAGTGTGCTGTTTCATCTGAATCAAGGATCATCCTCGTGCGAATCACAGGAATATTGCCCCACATGATTTCCGATAAACCTCGATAATAAAGTTGTTTTTGTAGAATAGGCATACCGATGTCCTGGGGAATGCGTTGTTGGGCAAGGTGTTGAATCAAGTCTTGTTCTTTTGATGAGGCGATGCCGGTTTTTTGAAATTCCTGGTCGAGTATGTAGAAGAGTTGTGACTGTGTTTGATGAAGTGATGCTTCACAATTTTTGCAACGTTTCATCGGCGAGGTATATTCGAGGAACCCAAACTGTTTGCCACAATATGTACAATTTGCCATAAAAATATCGTCCTTTCATACATTGATTTTCCTCTATTGTAGTGCTTTTGCCGTCAATGCACAATAGGACGATTTCTTGTTTTATGCTTGGCTTGTTGCTTCTGCCTGTGTTGGTCCCTCTAGAGAGCGTAAGTCCCTTCTATATGTGGATTGGCTTTAGAAGATGCTTCACATCACTATAAAATGCTTCAGCTCTGGGGATATTTGCTCTTGCGTAGATTTTGATCTCGCAAGCACGGTTTAGGAAACAGAAGAGTATATAAAATGGCTCTACAGGCCGGTTTATATACTCGAACCTGTTGTAAAGTTTAGATAGAGACGATTTTTATTTTATGTTCTCCAAGTGTTAAATAGCCTTTAGAATTGCCTTTTCCTTGTGTTATTTCGCCTTTGGTTCTAAATTTCCAACAGGAATATTTGCTCACGCTATTATTTACTAAAAGTTATTTTAATGATATCATTTGAACTGCTCAGGTCCTTGCTTCCTTGTCACTTGCAGGGCCTTTGTTGCTGGTGAAGTTGGTCATCGGGTGGCGTGGGGC
>DATAYF010000685.1:0-9643 GCA_036272735.1 Ktedonobacteraceae bacterium | reverse complement strand
GAAGGGGTCATAGAGATGAGGATGTATGGGGCCCGGCCCTATACATCCTCATCTCTATGACCCCTTCTTCACTCCTTACTGTTGCGATAGCAATAGAAATTGGAAATTGTTGGAGTTTTTGCGTTACTATAAAGGGAAGCTAAAGTTTGTTTGTAGGAGTTGGAGAAAGCTATGACAGCCTTGGAGGGCAGAAATCTCGACCGATATGAGCTGCAACAATTGATTGGTCACGGTGGCATGGCTGATGTCTACCTGGGCTATGATGAGCTTTTTGAGCGTGACGTTGCCATCAAGGTATTCAAACGCGATGATGAAGACTTGCTGCGGCGCTTTGTGCGCGAGGCACGGCTCATGGCATCGCTGCACAATCCCCATTTGATGCCCGTATACGATACCGGAGAAACGACCCTCGATGGCGTGCCAGAGTACTTTATCGTGATGCCGTTTATGGAAGGGGGCACGTTGCGTGAGCGTATTCGCAACGCGCCACTCCCTTTAAGGACGGTCTGTCTGAATATCAGCAATATCGCTGACGCGCTCGACTATATTCACGAAAATGGTATTATTCATCGCGATATCAAGTCTTCAAATATCCTGTTGGATGGTGACAATCGTTGCTATCTTGCCGACTTTGGCATCGCTCGTACCTCGACCGAATCGACCCAGATGACCAGTACCGGCAATGTATTGGGCACCGTCGATTATCTCGCGCCAGAGCTTTTTGAGTCGTATCGCCACGCCGATGTGCGTAGTGACGAATACTCGCTTGGCGTATTGTTGTATGAGATGGTGACCGGACATTTGCCCTTTGTTGCCGACAGCCAGATCGCCATTATAACCATGCATGCAACACGACGCCCCCCCTCGCCGCGCACGTTTATTCCATCTTTGCCTCCACAGGTTGAGCGCGTGATGCTCAAGGCGTTGGAAAAAAATCCTGATCTACGCTTTGGCAGCGCTGGCGAACTGGCGGATGCGTTCTGCCAGGCGGTGGCGGGACGTGGTGATGCTGGTATCTATCCCAGCAATGCTGTGTGGGCAGGTGGTAGCGATGAAGCTGAGACGGTGATGGCGCAACAGCACAGCGCGCCTCTCGTGCTTCCGCCTCCCGTGGCACAGCCCGTTCCCCGGTATCGCTCGACTTCATACAATTATGGGCAACAGGGCACTATGGATCAGCCTCCCGTGTATCCGCCTGCGGGGGCGCGTTCGCAATCGTCGTCTCGCAATCATGCCGCCACTGCTTCGCGTGCCCAGAGCCGCACGGTTGCTGTGATTGCCACTCTGGTGCTGCTGGCCGTGGTTGGTCCTATGGTCTACGTGCTGTGGAAGCATTCACCACAATTCAATACCGCTCCACCGCCCAGCCCCGTTACTACTATAGGTCATACAGCTACCGCAGCTCCTAAGCCCAGCCCGACCGCGACTCCTAACGCCACCGCCACGGCCCAGGCTGCCGCTTCTGCGACGGCTCAGGCCAACAAGCAAGCTACGGCTACCGCACAGGCCAGGGCGACGGCTACTGCGCAAGCTCAGGCCAGCGCTACCGCCGGGGTAATTCTGACGGCGACAGCCGGAACTCCTATTTACCAGGATAAGTTGACCGATCCCAATAACCAGGCCACTCAGAATGAACAATGGGATCAGAAAGGCCAGTGTACTTTTCAAGCAGATGGCTATCACGTAACGTCTGGTACGGCGCTGCAAGGCTGCCACGAGTCGGCTACTCAATATACTAACGCAACCTTCTCCGTGGACCTTTCCATCATCAGCGGCCATGCTGGTGGGCTCTTCTTCTACCTCAATCCCGACACCTTTGGTGCGTATGCTGGCTATCTGTTCGAGGTTGATACGCAGGGGCATTTTCAAATTGAACATGCTGGCAATTACTCTACTGGCAGCAATATGGTGGTGATGCAAGCCTGGACGCCTTCTCCTGCGCTCAAAACTGGGGCGAGCGTCAAGAACACGTTGCAGGTCATTGCGCATAACGGAACATTGCTCTTCTACATCAACGGCACCTTCGTTTCGCAGCAGCAAGATACAACCTTTACCTCTGGCTCGATTGGTTTCCTGGCGAGCAAGGATCCTGGCGGCCAGGATGCCGATGTGGTCTACAGCAATGTGGCCGTGTACCAACGAGCGAAGTAAATAGCGTAAATTAATGCAGATCGCGTTTCTGCGGTGGTATGAGTTTATGCTCGACAGCATAAGCGGCAGCTTCACTGCGTCGTGCCAGTCCTAACTTTTCGAGGATGTGGCTCACGTGGTTGCGCGCAGTTTTCTCGCTGACGAACAGCGTTTCGGCTATGCGTTTGTTCGTGTAACCGCGTGCCACCAGTGCCAGTACTTCGCGTTCGCGCTCGGTAAGCGTCTCGCCGGGCACGTGCACTGTTCCATTGGCGATGCCGCTCATCCTGGCAATGGCTTGTTGGCTGCTATCAGCATGCAGGAGCGACTGGCCCGTAGCTACCGTACGTAGAGCTTTGAGCAGTTCCGCGCGGCTCACGTTTTTGAGCAGATAGCCATCAGCTCCCGCGACGATAGAATCAAAGACTGCTTCCTCGTCGCTAAATGAGGTAATCATCAAAATGCGCACGTCGGGATAGCGGCTTTTGATCTCGCGGCAGGCTTCGATGCCGCTCATGCGCTGCATGCGTACATCCAATAAAATAATGTTGGGATCAAGCACGCGTACCTTTGCCACCGCTTCTGCACCATCACTGGCCTCACCAACCACGTGTATATCCGATTCAAGCTCAAAGGCCGCGCGCATACCCAGCCTGACTACTTCGTGATCATCGACAATCATCAAGCGTATTTTCGTCATTCGTTCTTGCCTGCCTTCCTTTCCTGTTAAATCGGTAGGTGTACCTGCACCTGCACCCCTCCTGCTGGGACTGGTGTGATTGTGCATGTTCCACCTAATTCCTGGGCACGTTCGTACATGCCTTGCACGCCGCGACCAGAGTAAATGCGTTGTGTCTCCTGCTTGCCAGCCTGGCTCGGCAGGCCATGTCCGTCATCGCTGACCGTTACTTCAACAGCATCAGGGTAATAGCGCAGATGTACCGTGAGTTGTGTGGCTTCCGCGTGCTTGTAGGCGTTCGTCAGCGCCTCTTGCACAATGCGGAAGATTGTAGCCCCTATGTGTGCATATTTGCTGGCACGACGACGATCCGCTGGGTTACGTTCCTCGCTGCCTTCAATCTGCAACTGTATGGGCAGATTGCTAATGGTCTCGAATTCTCGCACCTGCCTGGTCAACATCTGGCTCAGGGTGGTATTGCCGTTCATCATCGGCTTCATCGAAAACATATAGTTACGCGTCTCCCACAGCGCCTGCTTGGAAATTTTGACCAGTTTATGCAGCCTGGTCGCCAGCGGCATAATTAATTCGGCGTCCTCATCCGAGGCTTCGGCAATACGCTGAGCCTGGGTTGCGCACGTTTCCGCATTGAGGCTGAGCATATAGGTAAGCTGAGCAATGCCGTCGTGAATATCGCGCGCGATACGTCCACGCTCGGCAGTTGCCGCTAACTCAATCATCTGCTCGGTCAGCCTGATATTCTCCATTGCGATGAGCAGCAGCCCTCCGGCAATGGTTAGAAACTCTTCACGTTTGCTGTCGAATGGTGTCTGGCGCTGGCTTTCTGCTCCAATCACCATTTGCAGCGTACCTTCTTTGAAGAGCGGGATGTAGAGCCGAGCGATGCCGGCGCCGTGGTAGTGCTCCTGGTTGAACTTTTCAAACGAGACCAGTTGTTGCTGTGTGCGCAATACCTGCTCGACATAGGCGGGATTGCGCTCAGGAAGCGCGGTATCTGCGATATTTGCCTCAATGCATATAGAAGCTTCCTTGCTGATGGTTTCCGGCTCATCTTGCTCGACGCCCTGGCTTTCTACTTTGTCAATCGGGACGACGATGACGAGGCGCTGAAAATGACCACCATGCTGCACCTGTTTCGCCGCCTTTTGTAGTAAACGCTCACGATCACTGATCTCGCTCATGATCGTTTCACTCACGCTGAGCAGTGCACGCTGGCGGCGTACGTTGGCCTGTTCGCGCTTCTTACTGTTGGCATAATTGGTGATGAGCGTGGCTACGTAGCCGGTAAGCAACGCGACGATTGGGGCATCGACTAGAGAGCCGATGATATCGATAATGGTGATGTGATAATGGTAGGAACCTGGTGCTGCAACAAGCATAGCAAAGACGATGAACAGATCGTAGCCAATCGCCACCGCCAGACCCCCACCATAGCGATAGGTCATCGCCGCCGCGAAGATCGTCGAGAGGCCATAGCGGTAGAACGGTGATCCGTCCCCGAATGGTGGGCCTCCGATAGGGCCACTGTAGTATGTTACGAGGCCACAAATAAGCACGTCAAGGCTATAGATCGCAATATCCCAGGAGGGATTACGTGTGCGCGCCAATGGCGAGAGGGTAATCGAGTCGTCGTCACGCTCCACCAACGAGCGTCTCTGCATCCTACGAATACCCTGAAGCCAGGGTGGTAAGCGCCTCGGAAGGATCAACTGGACCACAGGTGTATAGAGCGTTGCCGCCAGGGATTGGATAAACGTGATGACCAGGAGGATGACGTTGGTGCGAAAATTAAGCGGCGAAGTAAGCTTTGGCGTGGAATAATAATACAGAATGGTGATGAGTGCGTAAAGCCACATGCTCCAGCGCCACACGAGGAAGAAGTAGCCTGGTGTAACTCGTAAGCGCCGCAGGGTGGTATCGGGTAGCGCACGTGCTCTCTTTTCTTGTGGTTTCGACCGCTGCATGGCAAAAGCACCTTCCATTGCGTGCAACAAGCATAATAATCGTATATATTGAACTGTAAGGATTATGCATGGTCTAAGCAGAACTGTCAATGCATAAGTTCACACATGACGTTGCACGTATTTCTCCTGTCCCGTTTTGGAAAATTGACCTGTTCTATCGTAGAAGTGGCGTCTTCAAAATAGTCATCTAAACGCATTGGCAAACGGAATAGTTTATGTGATATGGTATGAATACACGGCGGATTTCCGCTTTGTGCAAGGCGAAAAAGAACTGGATTACGAGCAGTCGTGAAAAAACCTGAACAAGCGGCGTTGTGGAGTGCTTTTTCTTAGAGAAGGGACGGTTTCAGTCGTGAAAAAAGCCGAACGCAATCAAAAAACTACGTTAGTGGCTAACCTGGGCGATATCAACCGACCTTTGCGTGTTCGACCTGTACGGTATCTGGGACGTGAGTGGTGGGCGGTTGATGGTGAAGACACCTGGCCTGGTATGGTCATGGATCTGCGCCGCTTAGGCTTCGAGGCCGTGGCAATGGGTGCGGAAGTCCTGGTTCGTGAACAGCCTCCTGCTTACGAACCAATGATGGACAACCTGCAAGGCTCGGAAGGTCTGCAACCGTTTCCTACCATCAATCCGAAAATCCGCGTACGCAAAGAGTCGTACTTAGCCAGCTATGGCGATATGACGTATCTGGATGAGCCTGAAGAGATGGACATACGTGAGGACGAGGATGAGTGGGAACCCGAAGAAGCCGATACTGACGAAAACTAAGTGTTTCTAGCTTTGATGATAAATTGGGTTTGAACACCTCCGAGGAAGGTTGCAACCTTCCTTGGAGGTGTTCTTTTTTGCCTGGACCATTTATTATTCTTTTGCTATAATGAAAAATATATCTGTTTTTGCGTCATATTAATGAACCAAGGAGCAATTCATGCAGAAGGACTCTCAGCACGAAGCACAATCTGAGCCCACGCTGACTGACGATAATTTTCCCGTGCAACCTACCACGCCAACGTCTCAGGTCGTTATTGCGGAACCTCTTGACCCGGCAGCAGAAGCTCCCTCCCCCCAGCCTGCCGCCACGTTGTTACTGACCGATCAATCCAGCCTGGAGGAATGTGTCGCTCCATACCGCCAGGAGTTGATGCTGCGAGGAAAATCTACGTATACCATCACGTGCTTTCTCTCGGATCTGAAAATGTTGCGCGAGCATTGTGGGAACGATACGCCAGTTGGTCGGCTCACCAAAGAGCACGTAACCGATTGGCTGATGAATCTAAAATTTGGCAAGCAAGGTCAAACACCGGCTCCAAAAACGATGGCTCGTCGTGTCACTTTCCTCAAAAATTTCTTCTCCTGGTTGGCTAACGAGAGGGTCATTAGCGAAGATCCTTCCTCTAGCCTGACGCTTGAGCGACCTTTGCCGCCTCTCCCTCAATTGCTACTTCCCGCAGAAATTCAAAAGCTGCTTGATGCTGCCGCCGAAGATGCACGTTGCCAGTGCCTCATCTACCTCGTCCTGTTTGCTGGCTTGAAGAAAGAGGAGGTCATGGGTCTAAAGATGGAAGACGTTGATCTTTCCACCGAACAAACGCCTATGATCACGATCCACTTTGCCCCGGCTGCCGGGAAACAGCACCGTGAGCGGCGTCTCGTGCTCCCTCACGAATTCAACGCCATGTTTCAGCGCTACGTTGAACGCTATCATCCAACCGAGACCGTGTTTGTCTGTACGGATCGCAACCTCAATTATATCCTTGCCAAGGCGGTGAAGGCTGCCGACATCAAAAAACGCGTGACGCTACAACTACTACGCGATACCTTTGCAGTGCAGCAGTTGCAAAACGGAACCACGCCCGAATCTGTACGCGAGAAACTGGGGCTGTCCGAGGAAGCCTGGCTAGAGTCCAGGGAAAAGTACCGGCGTCTAGCCTTTCCTGTAGCCTGAATGTGAACGTGCATGCACGAAAAGAGAAAAGACTCCATTGGTGCCTATTGATGGTCTACCAGGCCATCAATAGGCATCAATGCTTGTAAAAAACCAATTGACTATCTGCGCTGATACATGTGGGGGGGTGGCATGGTGGCGGATCGGGCGGCTTTGCGCCTGAGCGTTCCGTTGAGCAGTAAGATATTGAGGATGATGGCACCGATGGCGAAAGGGGCGAGACAGATGAGGCCAAAGCCAAACGTGAACACCGTGCCGAATATCATGATCGGCCAGTAGATGAGAGCGCTACAGATGAGCAAGACGATGCCTGTCACAGTTTCTCCTGCCATTAGCCAGCCTACACCAAAGATGCCAAACAGCGAGAGAATCACTTCTGTGACCAAAATGGTATCGTTTTTGGGAGCTGTGTGACTGATGGGTGGCTGGTAGTTTCTATTGGCTTCGTAGCGAGGCTGGCCTGTGACCGAAGCAGGACTGTAAGCAAATGGAGGCGGCTGCACTTCGGGATAATACATCTGTGGCTGGCGATAATCTGGATAGATGGGCTGTTCCTGCTCTAGTGTGTAGGACGCTGGCGCTCCAAAGCTCTGTTCGGGGTAGTCGCCGTACCTCGTCGCCTGTTTGGTGTCTCCCTGTTGTGATGGTGTATTTAACGTCCCACATACTGGGCAGACGGTCGTCGTATTTGCTAACTGATTGCCACAACGTGTACACAACATAATTTGGCCTTACCTTCTTTGCCTATGGACTTTGTTCTATTTATGTACTGGTGATATTCCAGTTTGTTGGCGTACTCGTAATCTCGACGGTACCTGCCTGCGCCGTTTCGATGGTTTGCCAGGTTCCTCTGGTTGTGCTACTTAGAGGCGTTGATCCGGCAGGTGATGTATTCGTGCCTGCGCTTGCCTTACGCTGTTTCGTGCTCACCGCGCCCGGCGTGGCGACCAGGAATTGCGGCTGCGCCTGCTGTAAAATTTCCCCTAGCTCCGCTGGAAATGCCTTTCCTGGCGCGTCCACGATTTGTACAATCTGCGCCTGCAAATAGTTGACGGCGAGCGTATCAAGCAATCCTGTTAGCGCGTAGCGACTTTGTGCGGCTACTCCCAGCAGGAGTATGCTCAGTCCTGGGGCAACTAGTGCAGGTTCCAAAGACCTGTTGTGCAATGGAAGCCAGCGTTCCTGGGCTCAACCAGGATGAAGGATACTCTCTTACACAATAGGTCCCCTGATCTTGCACTAGGCGAACAACCAGGCCATTATCACGGTTCTCATTGCTGCCCTTATGCAGTGGCGTTGAGGGCCATAACACCTGCCTTGAACTACTGGCAGGTAGTGTTGATACCTTTCGCTAATATTACGTCGCCACTGGGCGTAGGTTGCACTTGAGTGCAGCATCCCAGCATCGATGACCATCGTTATTTGATAGCGGTTTTCAACATCGAGCAAGCCGCTCAGATGTTCGCGCAGCGGCGTTGTTAGTACGACGAGATCAAGAGTATGTTGCCACGGTGGTAAACGGCTATCCAGTTCCTGGCCGAGCGAGACGCTATCCAATCCTCCATCGATGAGAATAGTACGTTTGTCGGGTGTCCTGATCAAAATTGCTTCGCCCTGCAATGGCTGGTTCGCTGGGCCGACCGCGAGAAAGGTTACGGTCAATGCACTCGTGCCTGGTGTGCTATACATGGCAATACCCGTTCCCAACAGTACCACCACTGCCACGCTGGCTTGTATGCTAGGCATCAGGCGTGGCGAGATGATCGGGTGCGCATGTTGATGTTGATTGGCGCGTGCAGCAGCCTGCGTAACGGACGCTCTGTCATGTGCCAGCCACCAGAAGCTCAACGCGAGCAGGCCGTAGTAGCCCCAGGTAAGGCTGGTAGCAAAATTGTTGACCGGTATGTATGCACCAGGTACGTGGGCACACCAGTCAACAATATGTTCGACATACCATAATAGCGGCCATATAAGCCAGCCCCAGAGCGTCGCTAGCGGCAGAAACACCAGTCCACCAAGACATAGTCCTGTCCCCAGAGTAATGAGGATACCCAGTAGAGGTACAGTTAGCATATTAGCAAGCGGGGCGATGAGCGAGATGTTTTGGAACGTGGTGGCAAAAATGGGCAGTGTGGCTATCTGGGCTGCCATGGTCATGGCGACGGTTTCTGCTAACGTATGTCCACCGGGAAAACGCGTCAGTGGGTGTAACAAGCGTTGTAAATAAGGTGTGAACAGGACGATGCCCAATGTGCCTAGAAACGAGAGCAGAAACCCCGCCTCCCACAATATAAATGGATCTTCCAGACTCATGAGCAGGGCCGCGAAGGCCAGAGCACTATAAATGTCGTAACTGCGTCCAATTCGCGGTGCGATCACCAAAAGCGCCCCCATCATGCCTGCTCGTATGGCGGCTGGACCCGCACCACGATAGTATACATGGCAATACTGGTGAGCACCGGTAGCGTAAGCATCCATCGTTCCCAGCGCCGGAATTTGCTCAGCCAGGGAATTGCATAGAGCCTTCTGAAAAATGTGGTCACCAGGCCTGCGAGTATAGTGACTGCTTCAACTAAGTAAGATTGTCACAGAGGGTCAGTGTTCTCAAATGAGATGTGTTCACGTGAGAAGACAATCTCTTCCTTTTCAGCGCAGTCTTTTCTCTGTTAGCATTTTACGAAACGAACTATTGCATTTCGTAATGTTGCGTCGTATACTCTCATTACGAAATGGTGCCTTTCGATATGAGAGGAGGGTTCGATATGACCACGCGTGCTCCTGGCCGCCCCCGCAATCCTGGAGCTTCCCGCGCCATTTTGGAAGCCACGCTCCAACTGCTTGATGAGCGGGGCTACAGCGGCCTTGCTCTGACCGAGGTTGCTGAACGGGCAGGGGTGAGC
>DATAYF010000684.1:0-19555 GCA_036272735.1 Ktedonobacteraceae bacterium | reverse complement strand
GGCCAGCACGCGGAATACATAAAGGAACCTTAATGGTTTGGTCAAACCATTAAGGTTCCTTTATGTATTCCGTGTGCTGGCCGTTATCTGTGACCTATTCCATTGCTCCATACGCCAGTGTCCAGAAGTCGGTGAAGACCTTGGGCGGTTCCGGCGAATCCATCATGCGCTGTGTGAAGAGGATGCCGATCATTCCTTGTGCAGGATCGATGTAGGCCGTTGTGCCGAAGCCGCCGGTCCAACCGAATCGGCCTGGAGTATGGAAAATTTCGTTGCGCCGAATGTCTACCGCCATTCCTAAGCCCCAACTGGCATGCGTCCCGAAAAAGATTTCCGAGCCAGCGCGTTGCTCAGGGGTGAGGTGGTCTGAAGTCATCAGTTCCACTGTGGCGCGAGAAAGAATTTGTTCGCGGCCGTACCAGCCTTTGTTGAGCATCATGCGGCTGAAGGCGAAGTAGTCATCGATCGTCGAGACGAGCCCGCCCCCGCCCGATTCGGAGGGCGGCTCAGGCTGCCAGGCACTGTTTGCCGCGTCGTCAAAAACATCCAGTTTGTTCGTCTGACGATTGAAAAAATAGAACGAGGGCAAGCGGTCGATTTTCTCAGCAGGCACGTGGAAAGCGGTGTCTTTCATGCCCAGCGGATCAAAGATGCGCTCGCGCATGAACGTGCCGAGCGATTGTCCCGATATGCGCGCGATCAAGGCCCCAAGCACATCGCCGCTCACCTGATACATCCACCGCTCGCCCGGTTGCGCCAACCACGGCAGCGAACCGAGCTTCTGCAGCCATTCGTCCATGCCAGGCGCGTACGTCGGCGGTTGTGGGCCATCGCCGCCAATGTGATATTCACGGATCAACTTCTGGATTGGATACGTGTCTGGCATCGCCATCACACTGCCGAAGCCCATGCTATAGGTTAGCAGATCGCGAAGCGTGATCGCGCGCAACGCAGGCACCGTGTCATCGAGATCCGAGGAGATGGATTTGAGCACGCGACGATTGGCAAGTTCCGGCAGCCACGGCTCGATCGAATCGTCGAGCCGTATCTTGCATTCCTCTACCAGAATCATTGCCGCAACTGCGGTGATGGGCTTGGTGATCGAAGCAATGCGAAAGATGGTGTCGCGCTTCATTGGCGCCGGATCGCCGAACGCCAGGGTGCCGAGCACTTCCACATGAACGTCGTCATGATGACTGACGAGGGCAACAAGCCCAGGCATCTCTTGACGTTCGACATATCCCGACAACACGTGATGCATTCGCTCGAGTCGCGACTTCGAAAGATCTGTGGTGTTCATCCTAAAAATTCGGCTTTGTAGAGACCCCTGCTTTCAAGCATGGGGAGGAAACAAAGCCGCTCCTTTCTCATAGGAATAGCCATCGCTTCGATGAAGCATCCGGCAATACCGATACGAAATGCCTTGGATGGTTTTCGTTTGCGTCGTGATGTTGAATGATCCTGAACTACGCACGGCCACTCTTCCACAATAGGTGCCAATCTTCTTGCCTGTGGTGACGATAGCTTTTACTATGTCTCCTGTCTGGAACCACTTCACCTGCTTTGCTCCTTTAGCAGAGGTGCGAGGAAATCCATACTTGTCAGGTAAACACATCTGTCGATTGCCATATCCAGTTGCCTTTATCAGTAGGGGAACGACTTGTTGACAGGTAAAATGTAACAACAGGATACCATAAATGATCAGAAAAAACTTCTCGCATCTTGCTCTCCTATTTACAAGGTGTCGATGGAAGAAGCCAGATGTGGAGCGGTTTGCCCAGGCACTTTCTTGCCAGTACTCACTTCAAATGTCTTCATAACTTTCATCTTAGGAGCATCAACTGGAAAATGGGTCACGAGAGTGCTACCCCTGCTTCGGTTACAAAAACCCCCAAGACAGGAGAATCTGTATTCTCTGTCATCGACCCATGCAAACAAATTTGTTGTCACATTGAGACAGCTCGTATCATCTTGGCTACGTTTTCTGCTAGCTCATCAATTGGTTTCCTTCCATCCAAAATGAGATCACAATTCTTGTACACACGTGCATTCACTGCAAGGTACAACTCTCTTGATGAGTGAAAAAGATAATTGCGGAGATACTGTAGAAGAGCTGGGTAACTTTCTTGAGGATGTTCAATGAAATAAGGGAGATCAGGAATCTCCAAGAGCCGACGTGCCAGAGCAATTTCTAGTGGCGTGTCAAGAGCAATCACAAAGTCAACAAGATTCTTCATCGGCGTTCGTTCTCTGCCAAATGGCTCTTCAAGCAGAATAAATGACGTTGGCTGGAGAACACCTTTGTTCTTTGGTAATGTGATAGATTGTCCATTGCGTAAGGTGTGAAGATCTGCAACCAATTGAGGTGTTTCCCAGAGATCGGGATCAGCGCCTTCGTTCACCCATTGAGTAATATTCACTGGATATTTTGTAGTGGGAACATAACGAGGGTCATACTCATCAAAGGAGATTGCTCCTGAATCCTCCAAAATCTGAAGCAATGCTTTTACCAGTGTTGATTTTCCTGCGCCAGATGCTCCGGTGATGGCAATCACAAAACATGATGAGGCACCTACAGCGTGTCGACTCATGCCTTTTTTTTCCCTTTGCCAAGGCTACAATTTCTTCATACGAGTATCTTATGCAATTTTTTGTTCAGCAACAAGAGTTGTTTTGCATTCATTCTTCCAGGAGTGCTGCATATTCAAAATGCTCAGGACGCCGTGAAAGCGGTGTTTAGCTAGCAGTGGTAAAATACATCAAAGCACGTTCCATCTCGGTTATAAAGCCTTGAATACCGTTTGGGTTCTCACGCGCCGCATTCACCATGAGCATAATGAGCGACTCTCGTAGCAAGACGAGGTAAAAAAGGGCGTCATAGCTCTCCGTAAATAAGCTTTGGTTCCCATATGAGGCTACAAGCTTGCTCATTGGTACAAGTTCGCTGCAATACGCATCCCAATTGACCAGATCGAAGACAGGATGGTTCCCGGAGCAGTCTTGTAGATCAATAACCCCACTAATGTGGTCACCATCTATGAAGATGTGCGACAGCCCTAAGTCGCCATGCACCAATGCAGGCGTATTAAATTGGTACAGTTCTCTATGATTATTCAACAATTCTAAACCAGCGGTTATGTTTTTTGTCGGTACATTCCATTTCTTTGCTGCCTCATACAACTCAGTTTGCCTTTCATTCGCCATAAGCATTATTTCAGCAAAGGATGTCTGCTGGCCTTTTGCGTCAGGCTGGAGGTAGCCGAAGCCATCTACTTTTACGCTATGCAGTTTACCTAACACATCTCCGATTTGGTCAATGGCTTTGTTCGCGTCGCCGTTCAATCCCTCCTTGAGAAGCACATCAAGCGGTTTGCCCGGTACCTTTTCTTCAATACAGAATGTGGCGGGAATATTGTCATATTCTGCTTGCTCAACTAATAGCACCTGGGGCGTTGGTACACCGGCATGACGAGCAGCATTCAAAGCCCAACGTTCAGCCACGAAACGTGGGTCAACTTTGTGCGAAATTCTGACAATGACCCGGTGATGACCGGCAGTTGTCACATCATAGACTTCGTTATCTTGACCAAGAACGACGCGGCTCGCTTGAGCAATTGCATAACCAGTTGCCTTCCGTACATACTCATTGATCAAGCTGGTCGGTGTATTCCATTTGTTGTGCCTTGCCCGTAGCCAATCATCCAAGGTAGTAGTATCTGCCATTTTCTCATTCTAACACAGAGGAAAAACAGTACATACAACATTTCAGTCGCTCACTCATTGAATTACCACATTTTTGCCACAGATTCCCAATATTTACAGGAGGACCGCAATATGCTGAAGATTTTACTGCCCTACGCAATCGAGCGCAGGCGCGTCATCTCGGCCTCGGCCGCGCGCGCGTCTCTACCACGGCGCAGCTTGCGTAGCGCTTCGGCTTTACGCTGCCAGTTGTCAGGGTCATTGGGGGCCACGCGAATAGCCGCTTCGGCTGCTGTCAGTGCCTCCTCGTAACGCTTCAACTGTTTCAACACCAGCGACTTATTATGCAACGCGGAAATCATACGCGGGTTGATACTCAGGGCACGATTGTAGGAGTCGAGCGCCATGTCGAAGTTGTGCAGGTGGTAAAATGCGTTGCCCTTGCCATTCCATGCCAGGGCCGCCGAGGGATTGAGGATCACCGCCTGGTTATACGATTCAAGGGCCTCTTCATAACGCTCTAGCTGGCATAACACGCTGCCTTTGCTGTTCCAGGCCGGTGCATAACGCGGATCGATGCGTAACGCCTCTGCGTACGATTCCAGTGCCTTGTAGGGCCGCTCGATATCAGCCAGCACATTGCCCCGGCGGTCCAGCGCCTTCACAAAACGCGGGTCCGCCTTCACAGAACGTTCGTATGCGTCCAGCGCGCCACGCAACTGTCGCTGTGCATACAAAACATTGCCAATACCATACCAGGCGGGCGCGTAGTTATTGTTGCGACCCAGTGCCTCCTGGAATGCCGACAACGCCTCTTTAAAGCGTCCCATCTCGAAGAGCACCATGCCCTTGCCGTTCATATAGGTAATGGCGTGCCGATCATAGGTCAACGCCTCTTCAAAAGCGCGCAAGGCTTCGCTATAGCGGTGCATCTGCCGCAACACCAGGCCCTTGTTCCCCCATGCCTGTGCCATATGGGGATCGAAGTGGAGCGCAACATCAAAAGCATTGAGCGCCTGGTCCGCCTTGCCCAACGCGCTTAAAACCGCACCCTTGCCGTTCCACGACACCGCGTTATCCGGTTCCAACATCGCCGCTCGATCAAAAACGTCAAGTGCCTCCTGGTTGCGATGCAACATGTTCAGCGCGGTTCCTTTGCCATTCAATGAGATCACCAGGGACGAGTCGATTTTTAAGGCGTGATCGAAAGCATCAAGGGCCTCGCGATGTTTGCCTAACATCGCCATCGTGAGGCCACGCCCCTGCCAGGCTTGCGCATCGCCATTATCGAGTCGCAACGCCTGATCGTACTTGGTGGCGGCTTCATTGAGCCGGTGCTGTGAGTAGAGATGGTACGCGTCCTGTAACATCTGATGCGATGGCGGTGGGGCAGGCGGGGCCATGCTCGCCCGCAACGATGGCATGGAGGTAGTGGCATACGCCATCGTTCCACCTGTATGCTGCACGTTGCGCAGCACCGCCGCAACCTCTTGCGCGCTGGCAGGACGCCGATCAGAATCCATATCGAGCATGCGCTGCAACAGGTTTTCCAGCGCGGGCGATACGGCAGGATTGAGCTGGGACGCTGGGCGAAAGAAAAACGGCTGCTCGCTTGGATCAACACCGGTCAATAGGGAATGCAGAAGCGCGCCCAGGCTATAAATATCGGAACGAGGCGTGCTCTGTGCCTTGCCGTACTGTTCGGGCGCGGCAAAGCCTGGCGAGCCAAGCGCCGTGGTATCGTGAGACTGGCCAGGTTTAAAGATGCGGGCAATGCCAAAATCGATCAAGAAGATATGCCCGTTGCTAATCATGACGTTCGATGGCTTCAGATCGCGAAAGACAATCGGCGGCTGATGGTTGTGCAGGTAGGTGAGCACGTCGCACAGCTCTTCGCCCCAGGTAAGCACCTGGTCGAGCGGCATGGGGCTGCCATTGGCCCGCTCAACGTAATCCTCAAGCGACTCGCCCTCGATAAAATCCATCACCAGGTACGAGCGATCATTTTCGGCAAAATGATCGTAAATGCGCGGCAAATTAGGGTGCAGCAAATCTGACAAGAGGTGCGACTCGCGCTCAAAAGCGTCTTCAGCCTCTTGTAGACGACCTTCTGAAAGCCCGGCGTTGCTCATTTCTTTGATAGCAACCGGGCGGTTATTAAAACGAGTATCGGTAGCTTTGTAAACGGCTCCCATGCCACCCTGACCGATACGGGTTTCAAGTTGATAGCGGCCATTGAGCAAGGTTTGCTCTGGAAGGGCTCCGGTAGAAGGTCTGAAGGGGAGCGGCGCGGCGCAATATTGACAGAAGCGCGCCGTCGTCGTGTTCGCTGCCCCACAGTTTGCGCAGAACTGCTCCTGTGTTGCCATCGTAAATTTTACTCTACCATATTCTTATTCAAAATAGATCATGGTTGATTGATAAACGTTATAAGCTGTTAGTCGTATCATAACACATGTGGCTAGAGACGGCCCACTGCAAAGGAGTGGTTCATTTTTTTGCGCGGAGAGCGGGCCGAGAGGAAAGCAAGCTCCCTCTCCTGCCTGTTTGCCTCGCCAAGTGCGAGGTCCCCTCGTCTCATCAAGGGAAGACCAAGCTTGCCTCCGACTCGTTCCGACGGGCACGCAAAACTTTGACGGACGACCTCCTGGCGCAGTCGTTTGCTAACCCTGAGCATGTGGTACCGCCTGGTCGATGACACGCCAGAGACGCAACCATTCGTCTATGCTGAGAGTTTCGGCCCTGCGGCTGGCGTCGATGGTGGCAAGGGCCAGCCACTCGCGTATACGCTCGTTTTTGTAATGTAGACCATGCGTCAGCGAATTATGCAACTGCTTACGGCGCATCGAAAATCCGGCCTGGACCACGCGAAAGAAGCGATCACGCTCAGCAACAGAGAGCGGGACCTGTGGATGAACGTCGATGCGCAAAATCGCCGAATCGACCTTAGGAGCCGGATAAAACGCTTTAGCAGGCACGCGGGCGATGATGCTGGGCTGCCCATAAAATTGCACGCTTATACCTAATAGGCTCAGGTCGCCCGGCTGCGCCGTGATGCGCTGCGCCACCTCCCACTGTACCATCACCACGATCAATCGCGGCGCATTGGCGCTCTCCAAAAAGTGGCGAAAGGTTGGCGCGGTAATATAATAAGGCAAATTGGCGACCAGCTTATAGTCCGCCTGCCCAAAGACTTCCAGCGGATCGAGGAGCAACAGGTTACGCGCAATCAGCTCGACGTTGGGAAACTCGGCGATGGTTTCCTGCAACAATTCCAACATCGCGCGTTCTAATTCAACGGCCACCACGCGACGCGCTCGCTGCGCCAGTTCACGCGTGAGCACGCCAGTGCCCGCACCCACCTCAAGTAGCTCATCTCCGGGTGCAATATCCGCCGCCTCCACAATTTTTTGCAATACCACACGGTCAATTAAAAAGTTTTGACCAAACGACTTACTCGGACGCATGTTGTGTGCATAGAGCATATTTCTCAGCTCATGCACATTGGTTAGATCTACATCCACGGTCTCTCCCGACGTACATAGGTTCCGTTATGGCGAAATGACACGCCTAACCGCGCCAGCACGATCCACGCCACGATGGCAAAGGCCGCCACAATGCCCAGTATAATGAGCACAGGCAGTAAAAGCACCAGCATAGCAACGCCAACAATACTCACCAGTACCACCAGCAAAATGGGCAGTAATTTCACCAGCAAAATGCCTAGCACTATCAGCCCCAGTAGCTTCAGTAACGTCCGTCCGCCTCTATTTTGTTGGGCTCGTGCCCAGGGTGGGACCTGGCGCGACTGGGATTGTGTATTGAAACGCTGCCCACGTTGAAAAGGCCGTTGCTCCTGTTGAGCACGCGGCCGTGTATACGTTGCACGATCCTGCTCTAGATAGCCATACGGTGGCACCATATCTGAAAACGCCGCCGGGTGTTCTTCTTTCGGTCCCCTGGCAGACGACGCGGACCGTTGTGCATAATAGCGGGCTTCGTACTTCTGGCCGCTCACTTCCTCTTGCCCATGCTGGTCCTGTGGCTCAGGAACCTGTTGTTGCTGGCTCATAAATCTTCTCCTGACGTGTGTAAAAGCCACTCATTATATATTACGGATGCCGACAAAGAGGGTTGCAGTCACACAATAAAGCACAACCACGCTGGTCAAAAAGAAGTATTTTTGTACACATTTCCTCTTGCTCAACAGTGTATACAACAACAATATCATTATTTTTACCGATACCCTTCCATGATATTATGGGAAACGGATAGCAATCCTTCATCATTGCTTACATCTTTGCAGGAAGGACTGCTGCGCTCTCGGAGAAAGGATGTGGGGGTATGCCGTTAGAAGGGCCACAAGAGAACCAACACAAGCATAGAGAAGAGGAGCCACATTCCAAAGATGTGGAGCCCGGTGAGACGAGCAGTGCGCCCGAATCAGAGCCAAACGCTTCAGACACACACGACGAGAGCCATAGCAGCACAGATCAGCCCATGGAGCCTGAACATGGCACAACCCAGCATGCAATCCCCGTCTCTCCTAGCGGACGCAAAGCCAGACGAGCACGACACAAGTCGCAACCCGGTATCCAACAACAAAAATCGCAGACGAAGAACGAGGAGAACGAGACTGCCGCTGATGCCACAGCCAACGATGATGCACCGGCAGCAGAAGGCGAACAGGTAGCCAGCGTAGTTCCTCCCGACGAGCCAGCAAGCGATGACGCGCTTCAGCCGCTTGCTGGTATCCAGATGCAGGATGAGACACCGCTGGACAAAACATCGTCTCCTCGACCCACGCCCAGGGAGCAGCTTGCCCATCGTCTACGCGTGCATCGTAAACGGCTGACTGGGCGCCGCGCGCGCAAGATCGCGCCAGTAACCCTCGTCGCGAGCATTCTTTTCGCCATCCTTTTCACCTGCTTTTCCAGTGGTACCGGCGCAGCCTTCGCCTACTACCAGGCACAGCTTCCCATGCTCAACGGCATCGCCAACCACTCGCTGGCCCAAACCACGCGTATTTATGATCGCAACGGCAAGCTCCTCTACGAGTACTACGACCAGCAGAAAGGTCGACGTACTTACGTCAATTATCGCGATATTTCGCCCCTGCTCATCAACGCCACCGTTGCGGCTGAGGACCACACGTTCTGGACCAACAGCGGCGTTGACCTCTACGGTATCGCACGCGCCGCCGTCTCGAACGTGCAGAGCAACGGCATCATCGAAGGTGGCAGTACAATTACACAGCAATTAGTGAAAAACCAGTTCTTCTTAGGGCAGAAGCGCACCTTCCAGGTCAAAGGGGAAGAGGCCGTGCTGGCAACAGGGCTCACACAACAGTATCCCAAGTGGAAAATTATGGAGATGTACCTCAACACCGTATTTTATGGCGATCAGAACTACGGGGTAGAGTCAGCAGCCGAAAGCTATTTCCGCCTGCCACCACAGTGTACAGCGCGACAATGCCAGCCAGCGGTCGCACACCTCGACCTGGCGCAAGCCTCCATGCTCGCAGGCTTACCACAGAGCCCCTCTTATTACAGCCCGACGTACAATAAGCCGGTCGCGCTACAACGGCAGGCCGAGGTGCTGCAAGCTATGGTCGATCTCCATATGATTACGAAAGCGCAGATGCTCGCAGCCCAACAGGAGATCGAGCATTTCCAGTTCAAACCATACGGTGTTTCACACCCAATCCAGGCTCCGCACTTCGTCTGGTACGCCATCGACCAGGCGGCAAAACAACTGGGTGCGGGCGCGCTGGCGCAGGGCGGCTATAGCGTCTATACAACCCTCGACCTCGATCTTGAAAAAAAGGTCGAGCAAACGGTCTACGACGACCTCTACCAGCAGCAACAGGACCACTACCTGGGTTACTATGGGCCACTGAACATCACCAATAGTGTCAACAACGCCGCCGCTGTCATTCTCAATCCCAAAAATGGCGAGATCCTGGCGATGGACGGCAGCGCGAACTACAATGCCAACGATCCACAAATGGAAGGGGAATTTAACGCCGCGACCGACGCCAATCGCCAGCCAGGCTCATCGTTCAAACCAGTGGTATACGCAACCGCCTTCGAAATGGGCTGGTATCCGGCCATGATCCTCGGCGATCATCCGACCTTCTTTCCCGGTAACACGGCCCCACCATACTACTCGCCACATAACTACGACGGGCAGTATCACACGGGCTTTCCCATGACCGTTCGCAACGCTATCGCCAATTCTTATAACATTCCAGCGGTCGATACCATCGAATACGCAGGCATTAACAATGTGCTGAATATGGCGGGACGTCTGGGGCTGACCCAGGTGACGCAAACACCTAAGGACCAGCTTGGCCCCTCGATGGCTCTTGGCTCTATCGGCGTTTCGGTGCTCAGCCTCACCAGCGCGTATGCCACATTCGCGAATCAGGGGGTGCGTGTTCCACCGGTCAGTGTCCTCATGATCAAGGACACTAAGGGCCAGGTCGTTTACCACTACGACGAGACCCATCCACATGGCTACACAGCCATGCGCAAAGATATTGCCTTCTTGATGAGCAGTATGCTCTCGGATAATCCCGCGCGCTACCACGAATTCGGCCCCGGCAACCCACTTGAACTGGATCGTCCTGCCGCTGCCAAAACTGGTACCACCGATAGCTTTCGCGATAACTGGACGCTTGGCTACACACCGTATTTGACAGCAGGCGTGTGGGCAGGCAATAGTGACAATAGCGCGATGCAGAACGTGATTGGTATCACGGGGGCGGGTCCGATCTGGCATGATATTATGGAGTATGCATCGCATCGCTACAATTTTCCACCAACCGATTTTGTGCCGCCGAGCAATGTGCACAAAGGGACCGTTTCAGCGGTAACTGGATTGTTGCCTTCACCCGGTGAGCCAACTGTCAGTGACTGGTTTATTGATGGTACAATGCCTACAATTCATGGTAGTTATACCTATACGCCACCCGCACCAGCAGGCTGCACAGGCAGCTCGTGCAACACCAAAGCCGCTGACAAGAGCAAAGCTAAAAACAATAACGCTGACAATAATAACAATAGCAACAATAATGGTGGTAACAATAACTCGAATAACAATAGCAACAATAACAGCAATAACAGCGATAATAGTAACAATAATGGCAACTTTGGCCCCAACAACCCGTTTGGTTTTTAGTGCACGGAAACCCGTGGGGGCTGATACGATATTTTAACAAATGAATCTGGCAGTGGCTTTTTTCATGCAGAACCCGCACCACCTGTAGGTCCCGATTGATCGTGGGCACGCTGATGTATCGTGCGCGTGGTCCCACCGGCCAACCAACCCGACGCGCCGCGATGCAACAATACGATTATGCTGCAGGTGGGTAGAGCATTGGGTTGGCTGGCCGTTCCCATCCGTGCGCAATGAATTGCGCGTGCCCACGATCAATCGGGGCCTACAGATGTTGTACGTTTTGCATGAAAAGGGCGAGAAGGATAGAAATGGAGATTTGTTACACGATGAGCGAACAGAACAATAATACCGAAGGGAACCAGGAGCGCCAGGCATCCCCTGGCGAAATCGCGTTTCGCCCATTAACGAAGGCGGAACGTCGCTCCCTGTGGTTACGCGAATATGGAGAGCAAGATGTTGCTCTGCAATCATGGGCCAGGCTGGTCGAGGAGCAGAATTTAGAAATCGAGGTCATGTTTCAGATGCATGGTCTGCTGGTCTTCGGCGTCATGGTCAGCACAGCAGCGTATTCACGCTTTTACATTGGTCTCCATGAAGAAATGTACCGCAAGGACGACCCCGACACGGCTGATTTCCTGCGCGAATATTATACCGCGCTCGTGCCTCCGCCTGACCAGCCAGAAATTGGGCCGGAAGGCTTGCCCGTGCTCTATCGCTACGCCCACTTACGCGACGTGACCGTTATAAGCGGCGGGCACAAAGTTCGCCTGCCGTATTGGCGTGGCAAGATCAACGACATCGAAGCCTTCGTGGTCGGGGCTAGCGCGGGGAATGAATAAGCTGCATACAATGCCCTTGGAACCCGATCAGGTCGTGGAGCATCCGCGCCGATGGCAATGCGACACATAAAGGTTTATTAATGGTTTGGCCAAACCATTAATAAACCTTTATGTGTTATTAATAGGTGCGTAGTGCAAATGTACGTGCTCACGTTAAATCGGAGCCGACACGTGTTGTTACGGCACAATCTGTACCGTAGTACCGTAGGGTGCCCATTGATAGAGCCAGGCCGCGTCAGAAATGGGCATACCAACGCAACCGTGTGAACCCCACTGCATCCCCCACTGCGGATCATTGTGCCAGAGATTGGTGCCAGGACCAAATACACTATGCCACCACGCATCGTGCAAGAAGTAGCCTGGTTTAAACTCCAGCGCATAGTTGATATGGGTCGGCGCGTACCAGTCGGGCGATCCCTTGGGGAAGGGCGAACGGAAGGTCGTCGGGCTTTGTTTCGAGAAGACGTGATAGGTGCCAAGCGGGGTAGCCAGCGATGGCCGTCCACTCTGAATCAAGAAATCATTCACTTCATGACCATTATCGTAGGCGTATAAATGCTGCTTCGACAGACTCACGACGATGTCCTTGCCCCATACCAAAACGCCAGCGCTACGTGCACTGGCAAAAGACGCGGTGCGCACATTGGTTTTATCGGTCGTACAACCCCTTAAAGTTCCGGCGGCAACGGCGGCACGCTGGGCGCTGGCCGTGTGCGCCGAAGCAGAGTATTGTGCTGACGATAAAACCATAAACAGCGCCAATGAAAGCGCAATTGGAATGAGCGTATACAGTTTTTTCATACTTTTTTGCATAGATAGTCTCCTAAATTTTAAGGTAAATATTACCTGTAAGTAGTATATAAGGGTCTGCGAAACAAAAAAGTGGATGTGTCGGGATCCTCTATAAAAGTAGAGAAACCTGCGCTTCATTTCCAAAAAGCTGGGGGAAATGCATCACGAACGTAAAAAAAGGGGGCGTACTTATCGCAAACTATATTGATAAACGTGATGGCCCCAGGGGATCATCACGTTTATCAATATAGTTTGCGGGTCAATAGGGAAGCTTCTTACGATTACGCGACAATTTTTACCGTAGTACCGACAGGTGCCCAATTGTAGAGCCAGGCTGCGGCAGGAATAGGCATACAGACGCAGCCGTGCGTGCCCCATTGCCAGCCCCACTGTGGATCGTAGTGCCAGCCATTGGAGCCGGGACCAAAGACGCTGTGCCACCAGCCATCGTGCAGGAAGTAGCCACCTCCCTTAAACTCCAGGGCATAGTTGATGTGGGTCGGTGCATACCAATAGGGTGATCCTGGCGGGAAGGGCGAATAGAAGGTCGTCGGACTCAGCTTCAAGAAGACGTGATAGGTGCCAAGCGGAGTAGCCAGCGCCGGTCGTCCGCTCATAATCAAGAAATTGTTCACTTCATGACCATTATCATACGCATATAAATGCTGCTTCGATAGGCTCACGATGACGACCTTGCCCCGCGCCGAAGTGCCAGGGCCACCACAGGCTGAGCGCGCAACCAGGTCGCTATAAATGAAACCGTGCGCTAAGACGCGATACCAGACGCGGGTATTACCAAAGGCATTCGAACCATTTTGTTGACCATAAATTGTTACATTGGTATTAGGAGCATAGGTTGTAATAATATGGGCGCTGGTGAAAGGCGCGGTACGAACGTTGGACCAACCAGTTGTACAACCCCTTACGGCTGCGGCAGCAACAGCGGCATGCTGAGCAGATGTGACATGCCTGGCAACAGTTACGTGCTGCGTGCTGGCCATGTGCGCCGAAACGGAAGGCTGCGCTGGCGATGCAACCATAAACAGTGCCAGCACAAGCGCGAGTGGAACAAACAAAGACAGGTGTTTCAGGCTATTTCGCATGGATAACCCCCTAACATTTAAGACGATACCTCATCTGTAAGAAGTATATCCGAATTGGTGAATAAAAAGAAGTGAAATAGTCCACAATTTGCGAGAGAAGTAGGAATATTGATGGTTCGCGTGCAAAATGATGGTAGAGAAACCATCCAACATCCATTTACGTACTAATTTTTGAGACCTCATTCCCGTACGATCACACGAGTAAAACTTTTGAGAAAGAGACGATCATGCAAGCAAGAGTCAATAAAAATGGGAGAATGGCAACAGCCTCTTCCCAACAAGTGCAAATTACTGAGAAGCAAATGAACCCTGCGGTAGCATTCGTCATAAAATCCTTCAATGACTTGCTCTTTGTGAATGCGGGGACGTTAGCCTACAACCTGGTGATGATCATGGTGCCAATCGCGCTCACCCTGTTAGCTCTGCTCGGACTCTTGGGGCAATCTGGCATGACAACGACTATCCTTCATCAAGCATCATCAGTGTTCCCAGGTCTATCAAGCCAACAAAATACCATTGCCCTGGCATCAAAGCAGTTGGGGCAGGCTTCCAGTCTCCTGGTTATCCTGGCAATCGTTTCCGCTATTCTCTTCGGTTCATTGTTTTTTGTGGTCGCAGAAATATGTTTGGATCTCGTTTATCGCGTCCGTCCACGGCCTACTGTGCGCCAATTCCTGGTGGCTATTGGTATGTTCATCATATCCGTTATCCTCATTCCGGTGATGGTCTTTGCCTCGGCCGCGCCTAGCATTTTGTTTTCGCAACTGGCAAAATTGCCTTTCTTGAGAAGCTTGCCCGGTAGCGGCTTCATGTTGTTGAGTCTGGGCGGTGTTATTGGCGGCCTCATCGCTTCGTTTATTCTCTTTGAGATCATCTATCTCGTGGTACCTAATCAGAGGATTAGTTGGCGTCATAGCTGGTGCGGAGCAGTAGTTGCCGCCATCGCCGCAGAGATCTTTCTCATCATCTTTCCCTTCGTCATTAAACTCATCTTCAGCTCGTACGCGGGACCAATAGGCTTTGCGTTCATCCTGTTACTCTTTTACTACATTTTCTCCGTTATCCTCCTGGCAGGGGGCGAGGTGAATGCCTTTTTTTTTGAAAAGGTGCGCCCTCTTCCCAACGACCTGGCCACCTTCGTGAGCACAATGGGAGGCAGATTGAACAAAGACATGCCCAGCCTGGAAGCTCCCGCCCACGTCGATAGCAAACCTACAGGCCAGGCGGACGATGCCCATGTTGCCGAAGCCCGCCACGACACGCAACCCACGGATAGGGAATAAGAGGAGTGTGGTATAAAAAACAAGGCAGAATGTAGGATTATTGCATTGATGGTCGCTGATGGTCCCATGGGGCCATCAGCGACCATCAATGCAATAACCGCATTTTCTTATCTATAGGCTCTTGTAGAGGATTAGGGCTGGGCATATTTTTTAGCTATTGCCAGCCCTGTTCACAGAGCAGCTTAGAATAATGACAACTGCTGCGGTGGTTCATCCTCGCGCTTCTTGGGGCTGGTGGTTTTGGGAGCCTCGGCAGCCATGCGTTCGCCTTCGGCAATAATCAAGGGGATCTTCTGAAAATCCTGGCGAATCACATCTTTGAGGGCCGCCTGGTGCAAGCCAGCGGCGGGATGATACATCGCGATGCAAATAAAGCCATCTTTTTTGCGGGCGCGACCGTGGATGACGCTGATTTTTTCGTTGCCGAAAAATTTGGACATCGAGTAACGGCCCAGGGTCACGATAACGCGTGGCTTGATGGCAGCAATTTGACGGTCGAGATAGTCATTGCAAGCAGACATTTCTTCGGGGAGTGGGTCGCGGTTACTCGGTGGCCTACACTTGACCACGTTGGTGATAAATACATCAGAGCGTTTGAGATTGATACTCGTCAACAGTTCATCTAGAAATTGTCCAGCAGGACCAACAAAAGGTCGGCCTTGCCGATCCTCGTGAAAACCAGGCCCCTCACCAATAAATAGCACCCTGGCGCTCGGCGATCCTTCACCGGGAACAGCGTGGGTGCGCCCTTTACAAAGGTTACACTTAGTGCAGGTAGAGACCTCCCTGGCAACTTCTTGTAGAATTTCCTCGGCCGACATTGCGCCTATACCTCAATTCCTCATAATAAGCAAGATACAGTGCAGAAAATCTCAACGGCCAGCCCCGCAAGGGACACGGCCCCCGCAGGGGAGGCCGCTACCATATACGGCGAAACCGTTCCTCGTGTATGGTAGTGGCCTCCCTTGCGGGGGCCGTTCTCATACACGACAGCTTATAGCAACGTTACCAGCGGCGATCCGAGCGCTGTCCGTAGCCCTCACGACGCGGCGGATTGCCACCACGATCACGATTGCCACCAGCAGGACCTGCAGGACCCATCGGACGGCGCTGCCCATAGCCGCCACCACCACCAGTACCGCCTCGATCATAGCCACCGCGACCACCACCATCACGATCATTGTAACCACCGCGGCCACCGCCGTAGCCACCACGATCATTGTAGCCACCAGGCCCACGCCCGGCATTGTCACGGTTCATCCCATAACCGCCGCCACCGCGAGAACCGCCGCCACCACGCGGACCACCGCGTGAAGCACCGCGCTCGCTCTCTAATTCAGCGGACGAAGGCAGTTCACCGCTCAAGGCTGCGCGACGCGACAGATTGATACGACCCTGCGGGTCAACCTCAATCGCCATCACGGTAATCTCATCGCCGACAGAGACTACATCATCAGGTCTCATTACTTGATAATCGGCCAGTTGCGACGTGCGGACCAGCCCTTCCTTGCCGGGCAGGATCTCGACAAACGCGCCGAAATCGACAATACGACGAACCGTACCGGTATAAATGCGGCCAACCTCAACCTCTTCGGTCAGTGCGCGCACGGCATCAAGAGCCTGCTGCATCGACTCGCCCGAAGTCGCTGAAACGTTAACCGAACCGTCGTCCTCGATATCCAGCTTCGCGCCGCTCTCTTCCTGAATCTTACGAATGACCTTGCCACCAGGGCCGATGACAGCACCGATCTTATCGGGATTGATCTTGATCGTCTGGATACGTGGCGCATACGTGGACAGGTCTTCACGCGGCTCAGCAATGGTATCGAGCATCTTCTCCATGATGAACATGCGGCCTTCGCGCGCCTGCTCAAGAGCCTTTGCCATAATCTCGTACGTAATGCCCTTGACCTTAATATCCATCTGCAACGCGGTCACGCCATCAGCGGTACCGGCAACCTTGAAGTCCATATCGCCAAGCGCATCTTCAATACCCTGGATATCGCTGAGCACGGCCCACTTACCAGCACGCTCACCCTCGCCGGTAATCAACCCCATCGCCACGCCAGCAACCGGCGCGTGAATGGGCACACCAGCATCCATCATCGACAGCGTTGTGCCGCACACGGAAGCCATCGAGGATGAACCATTCGAGGACAGCACATCGGAGACCGCGCGAATGGTGTACGGGAACTCGTTCTGTGCGGGAATAACAGCGGCAATAGCCCGCTCCGCCAGGGCGCCATGACCAATCTCACGACGGCCAGGGCCACGTAGCGGCTTGCTTTCACCGGTGGAGTAAGGCGGGAAATTGTAGTGATGCATGAAGCGCTTGCTCTCGGTGGCGGCCAGACCATCAATCGTCTGCTCTTCGCCTGGCGAACCAAGCGTCACCACGCTCAACACCTGCGTCTGACCACGTGTAAAGAGCGCTGAACCATGCGTACGCGGCAATAGACCAACCTCGCAGCTCACCGGACGGATGGTCTTCAGATCACGTCCATCGACACGCACACCGTTGTCCAGAATCTGAGTACGTACGTACGCCTTCAGTTCCTTCTCGTAAAACGAAATGACGTCCTTCAAGCGGTCGGGATACTCGGCACCCAGGGCAGCAACCAGCTCGTCTTGTACGCGGTTCAAAGCCTCGGAACGGGTGGCCTTGTCGGGCGTATTAAGGGCAGCCTCGAAGCGTGGGCGCACGAAGGCGGCGACTTTGGCTTGCAGCGCCTCGTCAGTCACAGGAGGATTAAAGGGACGCTTGGCACGGTTGACGGCCTGCACCAGCTTATCCTGCATCTTGATGATGTCCTGCAGGGCCTCGTGGCCGAAGCGCACAGCCTCAAGCATCAGATCTTCGGACAGCTCTTTCGCACCGGCTTCCACCATCATCACGGCATCGGACGTGCCCGCGATAGCCAGGTCTAACCTGCTCTGTTCCTCCTGCGAGGACAACGGATTAACGACCAGTTTATCATCGATGTAGCCAACGCGTACAGCGCCAACCGGGCCCGCAAAGGGAATATCCGAAATCGAGAGGGCCGCGGACGCACCGACGATGCCCAGAATATCGGAATCATTTTCCTGATCGGCTGAAAGCACGGTAATCACAACCTGTACATCGTTGCGATACCCTTTGGGGAAGAGGGGACGAAGAGGGCGATCAGCGAGGCGGCAAGCCAGGATAGCATGCTCGGAAGCGCGGCCTTCGCGTTTGATAAACCCGCCGGGGATTTTGCCAGCGGCATACATACGCTCTTCTACATCAACGGTTAAGGGGAAAAAATCAATGCCCTCGCGGGGCTCGTCGCTGCCAACCACCGTTGCCAGGATTACGGTTTCTCCATAGCGCACCAATACTGCGCCACTACTCTGTTCTGCTACGCGACCGGTCTCAATGCTCATGACCCGACCACCGATAACAGCTTCTTGACGGTGAATCATATTTCCTCCGACTATTAGCACCCTAAAACATAGATCAATCTTTCAACAACCTGGGTAAAGTAAAACTCTCATCCATCTGCAAACTGGTAACTTGGGTGCAAAGGCTTGTAACAGTTCGCCGCTTTCTCTTTTCTAAACAAGCGGCTTCATCATGTTGCGCGTTGTTCATCTTGTTCGTCTGTCGTACTCAACCTGCGTGGGGAACTACCCTCTATCTATTGTTCTTCTTCCCAATCTCTCTTCAATGTAAGGCAAAGTCAATTGCATGGTAGGTGGAGAAAACGGAGCGGCGGTCGGTCATCAATAAAAACAACCGTAACGTGCGACAACAGTGCCGACCGCAACCACAACATCCTGTACTTACAACGTATCGTATCTGTATCTAAAAACCAATGCCAACGCCACTAATGTGGCTAGCAAGCGCCATGCGCTCAGTTTGTCGGTATGGAACTTAGTGGCGCAAACCAAGCCGGGCGATCAATGCGCTATAGCGCTCCGGGCTTTTCTTACTCAGGTATGCAAGCAAACGTCGACGTTGCCCAACCAATTTCAGCAGGCCACGATGAGAATGAAGGTCATGCTTGTGAATTTTGAGATGCTCTGTCAACTGATTGATGCGGTATGTCAGGATCGACACCTGCACCTCAGGCGAACCCGTATCAGTTTCATGAACACGAGCATCGTTCATCACTTCTAATTTTTCGTCAACTGTAAGAGCCACGTGTATATAAAACCTGCCTTCCTTTTTGTGTTCAAACATACTCGGTTGCTGTATCGCCTCACTAGATGCGCCTCACTAGCGCTACGACCTGGCAATGCTTTACAGCACATCGCACGGCTTTCACCGTGTATGCCCCTAGCCGGGGAAGAGACCTGGATGGTTCATGTCCAGTCGTGTCTCATTTCTCTCTTGCGCATTTTCAGCTTCCATCAGCACCGAGAGCGGGTGTATCCCCCTGATGGTACATCCACGAGCCGCTAGATATGGCTTACGGGTGCGTGGTCAACCGACATGCTAGAGTGCGCTACGCTCCAATGTGTAAACATCGTACACATACGAGTACTTTTGAGTACCTTTTCAATCACCGATGTTATGCTCCTATTGTATAAGGTAGCAGGGGTAACAATACTCCCGCATTATAACATGGATAGTATAGGGACGCAACGAAATTTTCTGGTGAGCATAGTTGAGGGTGCGTGCATTGCGCAG
>DATAYF010000683.1:0-4214 GCA_036272735.1 Ktedonobacteraceae bacterium | reverse complement strand
GCATCCTGAGGGGTCACTTCGAGACATTTATGTTAATAACTGTCTGGCCAGATTCGGGATAACCGTATGCATTTTCTGCATAGGGTAGCGTGCGTAACTCGTAGACGGAATTTAAATAGGTGCCGGGATGTCGTACGGTTCCCCTTCATCAAGGTTGCCTCGCAATCCGATATGTCCATTGGACAGCGCAAAGATGGACTCCGTTTGCGCGAGGATATCGAGGTTGAGTTCCGTTTCGTGGATCGCCCATTTCTCAACGGTGAAGGCAGGATGTTTGATCATTATCGATCCCTCAGTAAAACTGCTGCTCAACGTCTCTCTCTCTCTCTTGAGAGACAGACGCGGATGATAACTTTTTTGAAAAAACACTCTACTCTTAATCACGGAGGACGAACCGTCGTCCATTTCAAAAACAATACAACTCAGCGTTCTGCCAAATCACCCTCGATTACCTCCACGAAGGCTTGCCAAATAATTGTCGGGTCAACGGAAAAGTCGCTTTCAGAGCTTTGCCGGAATCCTCCTCAGAGTGAGAGGGCGGGGCAAAAAGGCTGTAACAGATTCATGAATAATTGCAAGCTCAGCTTGCAACGATTGCCCTGATTCAGTCGTGTTCTCCAAAAGAGAGAAAAACTATAGAGGAGAAACAGTGAAAAGCCAGCACGCAGGAGACGAGAATTGTATACGCGGAAGGACCGACCATGCAGCAACCACAGGCAATCATTTTTGATCTGGATGGGGGACTAACAGACACCGCAGAGTATCATTACCGGGCATGGAAGCATCTGGCCGACGATGAAAAGATTCCCTTGACCCGCGAGGAGAACGATGTTCACCTGCGAGGCATAGGGCGACGCGAATCTCTGGAGTACATTATTCGTGGTCGGCAGTATTCGGAGCAACAAATTCAGGAGATGATGGAGCGTAAGAATCGCTACTACCAGGAATTTATTCGCTCCATGACTCCTGCCGAAGTGGTATTTGGTGGGCGTGAACTCTTACAGGAAATTCGCCAGCGTGGCATCAAAACGGCCATTGCTTCCGCCAGTAAAAATAGCCGCACCGTCCTCGAACATCTCAAACTCATCCCGCTGTTTGATGGCATCGCCGATGGCTCGTGCGTGGTCAACGGGAAGCCTGCTCCTGATATCTTTGTACGCTGCGGGACTGGTGGGCGTGCCCACTCCAGACTGTCTGGGCATTGAAGACGCGGCAGCTGGGGTCGAAGCAATCAAAGCCGCTGGCATGCGCGCTTTGGGTATCGGCCCGCGAGAACGGTTTCACGGCGCTGACGCGGTCTTGCCCTCGCTGGCCAATCTGCGCCTGGCTCAGCTCCTCAACGCGGAGTAAGAGAATCATTTTGATCTGGAGTACGAGCTAGCGCGATGAAACGCTAGCCCGTACTCTAGACTAGGCAAATCAAAAACCGTTATTTAGACCAGGGCTTGCGCTTTCACCTGTAAAGACTTCTAGCCCATCAGCACCAGGTAGTTGCGGATATGGCATATGTGGTTCGGTCTGATACCAGAATGAAGTCGGGTCCTCAGTGGGGAGCTGGCACTGAACATCTTGCAAACGGATGCTCCCGCGTTAGTGCTCCTGGACTACCATCTCCCTGGGATGAACGGTCTGGAACTAGCGGACTTGCTGAGGAGCCGAGAGGATGGGGATATGGTCACCATCCTCCTGATGAGTGCGGACGCGCCACGAGAAGTCAGCCGCAAAAAGCACCTCAAAACGCTGCAGAAACCCTTTGAACTGGAAACGCTTCTGCAAGTGGTTGCTGAACTGCTGGTCTGAGAAGTAAAGGATGGTCCTGGCGCAGAATTGGAGGGAGATCACCCAGTGTGGGCAGACCAACATGGATGCCTGGCTGCCCCGCAGCAATTCCAAGAGGTATCCAGGAGAGCAGATAAAACCCTCCTATTGCAAACCTCGATTGACGGAACATGACAAGGCCGTTCTCATTTTTTACAACACAGTCAGAAAAACGTGCATATGGCGTTAAATAGGTCTGCTGTTAGATTTTGAATAAATAGATAAATATATTTTCATCATTATATTGTACTCAACGTATATCTTGTAGATATAACGCAACTATTGATGTATCTATTTTGCCCACGGTAAGCACATGTTCTTTTTATGGAGAAGCAGAAGGAGAAGAGTAAGATGCCACAAGCCACACACTATGATGCGATTGTTATCGGGACCAGCCAGGGCGGCAGATTCCTCCCAAGCGCATTGGCGAAGGCAGGCCGCAAAGTGGCGCTGATTGAGCGCGACCACGTAGGCGGTGCCTGCGTCAACGTGGGCTGTACCCCCACAAAAACGATGGTCGCCAGCGCACGCGTCGCCTATCTGGCAAGGCGTGGCGCTGACTACGGTATATACACTGGTCGCATTTCGGTCGATCTGCAAGCCGTACGCACACGCAAACAAAGTATTGTCGAGGGCGCGCGCCTCGGCTACCAGAGCCGTATTACAGCGGTGCAAGGGCTGGATCTGCTGAGGGGCGATGCCCATTTTATCGCCCCAAAAGCGCTTGAGGTCTCTCTCAAGGGCGGCGAGACGCGAGAGATCACCGCGCCACTGATTTTTATTGATACTGGCGACCGACCAGAGCAACTAGAGATCAAAGGCATCGGGAGCGTATCCGTGCTCAATTCAACCACGATCATGGAGTTGGACACGGTCCCCGAACACCTGTTAATCATCGGTGGCGGCTACATCGGGCTGGAGTTCGGACAGATGTTTCGTCGCTTTGGCAGCCAGGTCACGCTCATTCAGCGCCATCCACGCTTGTTGATGAGCGAGGATGAAGACGTGTCTGACGAAATAACAAAGATTTTGCGCGAGGATGGGATTACGGTCCTGACCGAAACGACGCCGCAACAGGTTGAGCCGCACAGCTCTGGGCGCATGCAGTTGATCGTGCACACGCCTCAGGGTGAACAGCAGCTCATCGGTTCGCATCTGCTGGCGGCAGCCGGTCGTGTCCCCAACACCGAAGATCTCACTCCCGAAGCTGCCGGCATCCAACTGGACAAGGAGGGGTACATCCAGGTCAATGGGCAGCTGGAAACGAACGTTCCCGGCATCTACGCGCTGGGTGATGTGAAAGGTGGGCCAGCTTTCACCCACATTTCTTACGATGACTTCCGCATTTTGCGCACCAATCTGCTTGAGCATGGCAGCGCCAGCACGCAGGATCGCCTTGTTCCCTATACCATTTTCATCGACCCCCAGCTTGGGCGCGTTGGCATGAGCGAAAACGAGGCCAGAAAACAGGGGCGCAACATCCGTGTAGCGAAATTGCCCATGAATGCCGTGCCCCGTGCCCTGGAAACCGGTGAGACGCGTGGTTTTATGAAGGCCATTGTCGATGCCGATACCCAACAAATCCTGGGCTGCGCCATCCTGAGCATAGAAGGTGGCGAGATTATGACGATCATCCAGGTGGCGATGATGGGGAAGTTACCCTACACAGCCTTAAAAGAAGGCATATTCACCCATCCAACTCTGGCTGAAGGGCTCAATAGCCTGTTTCTGACGCTCGATTCTTAGGACAGATCTCGTTCATCGTCAATCTGTTTGGACTGGCTGCTGAAGCGCAACTGGAAACGAGGCTCCACGTTCATCGTCTTCCCTCGTGAATCTTTGCAACACAGCCGAAAATCAAGCCATGCATGAAATCGATTGTGTCACGCTGCCTGAGCAACAACGAGGGCGGTTTCATCCTGTCTTGCGTCTGCTGATCAGCCTGGACGCCGGTGTATGATAGATTCGTGAGAAACACCATGAGAAAGAGATCAGGAGTGAGGAAATGAGCGAAGGTTTCGTTTCGCGGGGATTCCGAGGTCGTCGAAAGCCTGGGGACGAGAGCACTGGGAAGCAGAGTATCAGGCCTACAAGGCTGAGCAGGAAACCATTCCTGAAGCTGAGCGAAAGCTGAAATCCCCCAACGCTATGGCGCTGAAGTCGCAGTTCCATGCGATTCGAGAACGGGACTATCCTTGGACGTATGATGCCCACGGGATACGCAACGAGATGTTCTCTCCCTCGAACTGGCTCCGGACCTGCTTTTAGCAATTTGCCACTTTCTGCCTTGGAACCACGTCCAAGAAGTTGGAAGCCTGGCTGGCGATAGTGGAGAAGCGACCTGTAGAGCGATTGGCTCCATACTGTGTAGAGTAGGGGCCGGCCGCCCTTTTCAG
>DATAYF010000682.1:0-8917 GCA_036272735.1 Ktedonobacteraceae bacterium | reverse complement strand
TGTTGTGTGCCAGCCACTCCCTCAGGTCTTTTCCGTGCCCAGCAGCCACCTGTTGTGGTTGCAACGAACACCGGGCGCGCACGGAGCCTTCAGGGGCCACCCTGAGAAGCCCCTGGCTTTCGCCGTGGGGAGTCGTCACCTTCTTGAGGCGTTGCAATATCCCACGGGTTGCGCAGCCTGTGGGGCCCTCCTTCATAAAAGGCTTATCACTCTTCTGCTCATCTGCAGAATGCAAGAGGGTTCTCTACACCTGGGTATCATGATACAAGGAAACAGTAAGAAGGTCGTACTGACATAAGCGCGGCGGCCTCCGTACGATTCGGCGTCTGAACCCTTGAGCGAAAGCCATGAGCACGTGAGGTCGTCGCGACATCGCCAGGAAATCCTGACGGGTCTTGTATTGCCCAATATTCACCGCGTGGCGAGCATCCAGGCTGATCAGCAGATTCGTGGATATATATCCCTGCTGCACACGTACGATGCGAATGGTGCGCTCAAAAAAGTCAATTAGATCATCATGTTTGCCAGGCGCAAGGGGAAAAACGTTGATGAAGTAAAACAGCCCATCTTCGATGGCAAGGTGTGAAGCGCCCTGACCGGTGATGTGGTCTACAATAGCTATCTGGTACAGATCCTGCTCAGGTGGCTTAAGCAACATCTGCGGTGCCTGATCATAGGTCCTCCGGTTCATCCACTGCGTGAAAATCGCCACATCGCCCCCGCCAGTGCCGCGAAAAATGGCGCTGCTTTGTATACCTTCCTCTGATTCTGCTTCTCTGGTGGTAGTCACTGCTGCATGGAGCAGTGTTTGCTGGTGTGGCTGATCAATCTGGAAGACGCTGAGGTCAGTAAGGAGATCGCCTGAAGTAAGTGTGAGCCTGTTGCTGTCTCTTCCCTTTGACGAATTTGAGATACGTTTTGTAATGGAAGAGGCATCCTTGCGATCTCCTATATCAGGTTCCGTTTCTCCTCGCATGTGCGTTTCTTCTCTCAGGAAATGATTATTGCACGCTTTTTGTCGCAGTCTTTTCTAGCCTTTCTTTGCAGCCTGCAAGATCTTGGCAGTTGTATGAAAGAAGCGGGTGGTCGTCGTGTTCCCCAGGGCTTTGAGGGCTTGCGCTGCAGGCGGCCGACCATTAATAATATACCAGACCACGAACGCTTCGTGATCTGTTGCATGTATAATTGCTACGTCACGTTTTGGTGAATGGTGCGGCAAAGTCAGAGTACGTGGTATAGCCTCGGCCGTAAATACGACACACAACCTCATATCGGGTGTGACTTCAAGGTGTTTAAACGGGTTCATCTCCATAATTTGCTCAAGCTCTGGAATGGTGCGCAAAAACACGGGAACCTCGTAACCCAAAGCCTCGTACAGATGTCGCTCAATCGTCTGAGCCAGGGCTTCGCGGTCTGTTAGCGTGGTTTCAAAGAAAATGTTTCCACTTTGAATATACGTGCGGACGTGGGTGAATCCCATTTCTGTGAAGAGTTCGCGCAGGCGTTCCATTTTTACCTGATGACCGCCAACATTTATGCCACGCAAAAATGCAATGTATATCACTTTTTACCTCCTTGTGGATAGCGGGCTTCTTCCATAAGGCTGGATGGAGCTGGCAAGAGAGCGAGCAGGCGAGACATGCATTCCTCGCTCGCCCGCCAGTTTGCTTTATTAACGAATTTCGAGGTGCTTGGCGAGCAGGAATGCGCTGAAATCGGCGATGCTATCGACATCACCCTCGTCAAGAATATTCATCATACGTTTGACTGCCAGGCGCCGCGGCTGGCCCGGCGTTGGCATGGTAAAGCCGATGACCTGGGTGATCTCTGGCTCGCGTAGGCCACGAATCTCTTCCGCGATTAACTCAAAAAACTCTGCCAGATCAAGGCCGAGCGCCTGCGCTATGCTCTGCAACACGCTTCCCGATGGATATTTCTGCCCGCGCTCGATCTCACCCACGTAAATCTCCGATAGGCCAGCTTTTGCTCCCAGTTCTTTGATGGTCAGGTTGCGGTTCTGGCGTTCGCGGCGGATGACACGACCGTAAATCTCCTGTAGGTCGAGTGTTTCGCTCATGTTTCTTGCCTTTCCTATGCTGTTAGCATTGGTCGTATGTGCAGCTATGCTTAGAGCATAGATTTCTTCTATCAGTATAGGCTAAAAGCATGCTATATTCAAGGGGAAGTCACGCAGCCATTGGTTTAGATGCGACACGAAGGAGAATTTCATGATTGGTTACTCGAAAAACTACGTATACATGACGGATCATCAGGAGGGGCGACCGTTTAGCTTTGTCCCGATGGTCTATGATAACGAGGCTCCACAAACGCAACGCTGGGACTATCACGTGCTCAAGGTCAATGCGAAGGAGCAGGATCTTCCAGATGAGCCACAACTCAATGCCCTGGGACAAGAGGGCTGGATTTTAGTGGGACTGCTGGACGAGCGCGCAAGTGGGCGAGGCTCGTTTGTCTACTACTACTTCGCACGTCAAGCTAAGGATGAATAGAAAGGAGCACAGTTATGAGCCTGTTTGTACCAACCGTATTGGAAAACACCGGGCGCGGCGAACGTGCCTATGACATTTTTTCGCGCCTGCTACGGGATCGTATCGTGACGGTGAACGGCGCGATTGAAGATAGTATGGCGAGCCTGATTATTGCGCAATTGCTCTACCTATCTGCCGAGGATAGCGAGCGTACTATCAACATGTACATCAACTCGCCAGGTGGATCGGTGAGCGCGGGATTCGGCATCTATGACACGATGCGGGTTCTGCCGTGCCCGATTGCGACCACGTGTGTTGGTTTCGCGGCCAGCTTCGGTGCCACGTTGCTGATGGCGGGCAATAAGGGGATGCGCTACTCGATGCCGCATAGCCGTATTCTGATTCACCAGGTGTTGCTCCAGGGCGGCCTGAGTGGTCAGACCTCGGATATCGACATTTTTGCGCGTGAGATGGTGCGGCAACGCGATGAGATGAACGAAATCATCCACCTACACACCGGACAGCCAATCGAGCGCGTGCAGCGTGATACCGACCGCGATTTCTGGATGACGCCAAACGAGGCCCGTGAATACGGCATCATCGATGAAGTGTTGACGTTAGCTGATAAGTAAGCGTTACTATCGTGAAAAAAAGAAGAGCCGTCACACGGGGCGGTTTTTCTCATAAAATAAAGATATATTGATGGGTATGTATGGGGCCGGGGACCATGCATACCCATCAATATACTGCTCTTGTTCCTGAATCCTTGAGTGTTTCATGTATTGAGCGTGCCCATATTCGAACGCTCTCAACATAGTTTTCCGCGCCACTCGCCGTCACATGTGCGGCGATCATCGTCCAGTGCATTGGCGGATCATAGACACCGTGGGAAGCAGGCGTGCCCTTGATTTTCCAGGTGCGTGCGCCTGAGTCCACGGTAGCACGACGTTGCCTGCGCACTTCTTCGGTCGTGGTGCCGTGTTCTAGAAAATCAGCCAGTAGCTGCCTTGCCGCGCTCAATCCTTCGGGAGAGTACAAACTCGGATGTTGCAAGTGATAGCACAATACCATGAGGTGATGCACTTCTCCGTGGCCTGGATATTCCCATTCCCAGGAGAGCATTTGATGGAAGTGATCCTGGCATGTTTGCTCGTCATGCCATGACGCTCCACATTCAGGACACACCTGTGTCGTCTCCATTTGTGGTTTTTCTCCTTATTCAGACAAAACCCTGGCGAGGCTCGATGCGTACCGAATCCATCTCGAACCATTCGTCGTCGGTACCCACAGTGCCGAAGCGGAAAACGCCGCGTGGTGAGACCACCGCGTACTGGTTGTCGAGCCAGGCCACGAAGCCGAGTGGTCGCGTTGGGGGATATGGTACGCGCAACACGTGTTGACCATCGACGGCAAAGAGCGCCGCGTCAACGCTCCAATCCAGCGTGTATGTGTGCCACTCGGTCAGTGGTGTGCTGAGCAGTGTTTCCGAGGTTCCGCTCAGGCGTTGTAGCCAGCGTGCGGCGGATTGCGTGCGTCCCGTCAGCAGCCCCCAACCGGTTGCTAGCGCGGTTGGCATAGTGGCGAACAGCGCCTCGCGCCGCATGCTATGCACCACCTGGGCTTTCCAACCCCAACCTGGTACATCGGGTACCAGGGCCATATTCGATGGTGGCGAGGCATAGAAAAACCAAATTGCTTCTGGCAGCATCAATAGATCACCGCGTACCGAGAAGGGGTAGTTCCAGAAGCCAAAACCTGCCGTGCCACGCAACATACGCTGGTCGTCCCAGGTGGTTGCGGCCGCTAATGATGCTCTGGCTCGTACTTCCATATGCAGTGGTGGTCGCCAGGGAAAGGCGGCCCGTGCCAGCGTTCCGTAATCGTCAATTTGCGCATCGGCGTAGGTCCCCTGTTTCGTTGCTCCCACCGACATTCTTAGCGCCGAGCCTGTCACAGCGAGCGCACCGTTGCCAACGCATGTCTGCGTCCAGTGCTGGTCTAGCGGGTATTGAAAGTCGTCAAATACCGCGTTGCGCATGACACTCGTTTCCTCCCCACCTTACTCTAAAATTTCCGGCGGTAACGTGAGTAGTTCATTCTCTAAATCTTGCCAGGTTAGCAAATCGGCCTGGACACTGGTGGCATACTGACCATTATAAATCATGCCCATATGGTTGATAAACATTTTTCGATAGTGCACAAAATGCTCGCGTTGTACATCATTGGGGGGCATGACTCCTAGTATAATGTCCTGCGGCGCGTAAAAATCTTCCGGCGCAAAGGCCAGGGCCAGCAGGTCCGCGTACTGTTGAATAAGCGTCGTGCGCTGCTGGGAGTTGAAGTGATTGTAATGCGCGCTGGCAACTGAAATCACGCCCGCGATACGTCCCGCGTACAATATTGGGTGGATAGCGATACTTTTTTCTTCAGTATCGCGTGTGGCAGGCAAGTAGGCGCTTTCACTATCCAGGTTCTGCATAATCAATGGTTTACACGAGGTAACAGTACTGCCAGCCAGGGACTCGGCTCCCAGAAACAAGGCATTTTTTTCCAGATCGTCTGCCCACGGAGGCGTGCCCTGTCCGACGACTTCGCGTAGACTCCTTACCTTGCGAAACGTACCCGCTGGTGGCATGCAGCGTACTACCCAGATTTTTATACCGTGGTGCTCTGGATCTAGTTGCCCAATTGCTTGCTGTAAAATCAATCGGCACATCGACCAGAAACGCAAATTCTCTGTCATCGATGCTCTGGCGCTAAATAATTCTCGATAGAATTCGGAAGGGATCTCTTTGGGTGCACCATTTGTGCCTGGGTTGGTCACCTCGCTTATTCCGCGTTCTTCTCTGAGTAGTTCGAGGAATTCTTCTTGCGATTGGGGAATGACGCTGATCAGTTGGCGTAGATTTTGTGGACGTGGGTCCGATTCTCCACTGACCCAGCGATTAAGGGTAATCGCGGAGACGTTGAGTTCTTTTATCAAGCGCTGCTTCTCCTTGGGATCACTGACGATCTTTCCAAGGAGATCACGCCATGATTGCGCGTTGGGCATTTTCCCTCACTTGCAGCTACAAATAAATCGAAGAGCACCAGCGGACAATATCATAACAGCTATATCTCCTGGCGTCAATTGCTCAATCAGTCGTATTTGGTCCAGGACTTTTACCAACGCGTTGCAACGTTTGAAGATATGTTGTGAACAGGTGCATTACAATTTATACATATATACATAGAGCTGTGTTTTGCGGTGGAATGTACCTGTTCACATACTGTGTTTTTGTATGAAATTATGTTTCGTTGTAATGGTGCTCCGCTTGCGTACCAAGGCCGGTTAACCATGAGGTGCTGAGCGCTGTTTCGCTCTCTTTCCCCTGGTATCCTTCACTGCCTACACCTTCGCCGCTTGGCAGCAAGCGATTGCTGAGTGTGAGGATGTCGGTGACGAATCCTGGGCAGAGACCATGCAGGCGTGCCAGGATCTGCGCTTGCCAGGAAATGATCAACTCGGTCTGCCCGATTCTGGTTGCCTTGACGATCTGTCTGGCCGCACGCTCTACGCCAATCGAGGATAGCGGCAAAGTATCGGCGAGCTTGAACAGGGTATATTCGCTCGTATGTCTATCCCCTTTCACAATGGCGTTGCGTGGTGAGCCGGTCCGCATCAATCCTGGTACAACGGTGGTTACTATGATGCCTTCTTGCGCCAGTTCGGTGTGTAGCCCCTCGGAAAAGCCGACCAGGGCGAACTTGGCACTTGCATAGGCGAGCAGATGAGGGACGCTGACTTTGCCGCCAACGGATGTGATATTCACGATGCGCCCTGCTCTGCGGGCGCGCATTTGTGGCAATGTCGCCATCGTCGTGTTGTAGCTGCCCCAGAACATCACGTTCATCGACTCTGCAAAATCTGCCTGGGTCAGTGCTTGCCACGGTCCTGCACTGATGATGCCCGCGTTATTGACCAGCACGTCGATCTGTCCATAATATTCGCTGACCTGTGCGATCATGCTTTGTACCTGGCTTGCCTCGCTCACGTCGCATGGGACCGTCATGACGTCAACATCGTACGTTTCCAGCAGCTTGCACGCACGCGTCAATTCGTCTGTATCTCTTGCGCACAGTGCCAACCTGCATCCTGCTTTGGCAAACTCCTGTGCCATTGCCAACCCTAATCCCCGTGACCCTCCGGTAATGAGCACGACTTTGTCTCGCAAGTCTATGCTGCGCTCGCGGCGAATTTTCTGGTGCGCAACTATGCCTGCTCCCAGCCCGACGAGTGCCGTGAGCCAGTACCAATTTTGCTCAAGAAACCTTTTACTCACCTGCTCCCTCCTTACTTTGTGTGCAGAAAAAACGGCCTGTTACCTACACGTGTAACAGGCCGTTTTCGCTTGCTTTTTTGCCCAGTGGCGCATCATCAGGAGGTTGCTGGTTGTTTTCGCTACCCTTTAAAGGCTACGATTTGCAACCACGTGCGCTCGACATCCGTGACGGCTAGCTCCTGGCCCGCTTGATATACTGCTTTGCCCAGCGCTTCCGCCCCATAAGCCAGTGGCGCTCCGGGTAGTGCTCCATCAATAAAGAGCCAGTACTGTCCCAGATCGTGCCAGGCATCCAGGGAGATGACAACGTTGGTGCGTTCGGTCTCAACTGCCTTGAAGCCGCTCTGCTTGAGCCGCTCGATATAGTCTTGGGGGGTCAGCCATTGCATCGCCATGGCCTTCTCTTCACGCGACAATTTGGTCTCAGGATGAGCTTTTTTTAACCAACCCACTGCACGCCTGGTCCAGTGCCGGTAAAAACGTTCGGTGCCAGGTACGTACGTTCCTTCGTAAAAGGCACTGTTACAAGCAAAAATGCCATTCGGGGCCAGAATTTCCGCCATTTGTTGAAAGGCGATCAGCTTATCAGGAACGAGGTGGATCGCATTACAAAAGAAAGCCGCGTCGGCATTTTGCACGGTGCGTGGCAGGTCGGTCGCCTCGCCTTGCACGAAATCGGCCTGAACGGGTATTCCCAGTTCATCCATGCCTTTTTGTGCTCTGCGCAATGCTTCTGCTGATGGATCTACACCGAGGAGCCGCACATACTGCTCACGCCCCTGCCGTTGTATCTCTTCCGCTATCAGGCGGGTGACCGCACCGGTGCCACACGCCATATCAACGATGGTGAGCGCTGCCCTTTGGGGGCGTGTTTGTATATGCGCCAGGGCCTGGCGGACCAGTGCGCGGTTAATTTCTGTGTAAAACGGATGTGCCGCAAATTGTTCAAAGGTAAACTTATCTGTTTCTGCCGTTTCGATGAGACCCATAAATAATACCCTCCTTAACACAAACATGTTCTCTTATTATGTTAAAGGGTTAGATACTATTTACAGCTATTTTGTTTCACGAAATTTTGCGGAAGAAGAATTTAGATATGCATCGACGTGCCACCATCTACACTGAGCACCTGGCCTGTGATGTAGCCAGCATCGGGTGAGCAGAGGAAAGCAATGGCGGCTGCAATTTCATCGGCTGTGCCAACGCGCCCCAGCGGGGTCTGGTCCAGAATAGATTTGCGTTGCTGTTCGGTCAACATGGAGGTCAATTCTGTGAGTACAAAGCCTGGAGCGACCGCATTGGCTGTAATGTTACGGCTTGCCATCTCGCGCGCCGTACTCAGGGTAAACGCGACAATACCGGCTTTCGAGGCTCCATAGTTTGCTTGCCCGGCTGAGCCGAGCAGACCCGCGATGGATGCCACGTTGACGATCCTGCCCCAACGCGCCTTCATCATGTCGCGCAACGCGGCTTTTGTACATAGAAAGGTAGAACGAAGATTGCTATTGATAATATGCTCAAAGTCTGCGGCGCTCATCTGCAAAATAAGCTTATCGCGGGTGGTGCCTGCATTGTTTACCAGCACGGAGATTGGCCCCAATTCCTGGCGAGCTTCAGTAAATAGCCGCGTCACGTCTTCTTCCTGGCTCACGTCGGCTTTGATAGCAATACAACGCCGACCCAAATCTTGTATATGTGTCCTGGTCTCTGTGGCTGCGTCGCTATTGCTGCGATAATTAACGATAATATCTGCCCCCGCCTGAGCCAGTCGTAGCGCCACGGCACGCCCTATGCCCTGGCCACTACCGGTCACCAGTGCGACTTTCCCTGCGAGTGGTAAGTTCTGCTCGTTTCCCATAAAAGTTTCTTCCTCAAATCCTGCATGCGAAATAATCTATCAACCCAGCTTTGATGGGTGGGATCATAACCTTCACAAGTGTACCACATGGCACCTATTCCTGTGCTGCTGCTTCATCAGTAGCTTGTGATGAGCCTGAGCTTCCTTTGGAAGGAGAGGTTATGATGCGTGTTATAATAGAGTATACCTATGCTCATGCTAATTGACGTACTGGGCACTTTGTTTTTGGTTGATGGAGGTGTGGGGGG
>DATAYF010000681.1:0-4103 GCA_036272735.1 Ktedonobacteraceae bacterium | reverse complement strand
ATTTTTCTCTGGGAGAGCTACATCAAAACAGTATTCCCACCAGATTACCACTGAACACGAACACTAAGAAGTATTGATCAGCATTCTCCACCAAAGGAGCCAGGGTGAGAAAACTATTCTCACCCCTATCCATCACTTTCACCACACGTGGGTAAGAACACTACTTGCGAGCAAAACCTCCGTAAAGTACCTCTATGGTATAACGCGTGACGCGCTCTGTGCCTTCCGGTCCATCAGCATACGGACGCATTTGATGTTCGATGATCAGCATGGCCAGCCCGTGCAGAACCGACCACAGGACACCAGCCAGCGCAGCTGGATCACCATCTACAATCTTCCCGCTCTCCTGACCGTGCCTGACTACTTCTGCATAGAGCCGATAGACGGTTTTTGAGGCCGTGTGCAGGCTCGCAAACGTCTCGCGCTCAATGGTGAGACCGCTGAACATCTCGCGCATCAGCCAGGGATTTTCCTGAGCAAAACGCACATAGGCGAGCGCAACTCCTAGCAATTGCTCAAACGGCTCATCGGGCACTTCGCGCAACGTCGCTTGAATCCGTTCAGCGAGCCAGTGAAATCCCTCTTCGTTGATGGCTGCGATCAATGCCTGCTTGTCCGCAAAGTGACGATAGGGCGCGGCATGGCTCACACCAGCCCGGCGTGCGACTTTGCGCAGATCAAGCTCCTCGGCACCGCCCTCTGCGAGAAGCTCCAATCCAGCCTGAATCAAGGCGTTTCGGAGATCCCCGTGGTGATAGGACTTCGGTTTCTGACGATCAGTGTGGCTCTCCATCCCCATCCTTCTCCGGGATGTGCCCGGCAGCGCAAAGTTTACGTTGCAAACAATGTTGACAAGGGAAACATTCTCTGGTAGAATGTTTACAGCGTCATCTTACCGCACTGTCCGGCAGGTTGCAAGAGCGGTAAGCACGAAAGCTACCTGCAAGGACGTCGTCGTTTGCAAATGGCGAAGCAATGTATACTGTTGAAAGGAATTTCACATGTCAGAAATCAGAAAGATCGCGCTCATTACAGGAGCGAACAAAGGCATTGGCTTTGAGATCGCACGCCAGTTGGGCGCACAGGGCATCACCATTCTCGCCGGTGTACGCGATCAAGCGCGAGGAGAGGCCGCTGTACAGAAATTACGCGCTGAGGACATTGATGCCACCGCCGTTCATCTCGATGTTACCGATCAGGCCACTATCGACGCAGCGGCAGCCTTTATCGACAAGACATATGGAAAACTGGATATCCTGGTGAATAACGCTGGCATTTCGACCAGAGAAGGTAGCACACCACCCAGTGAACTCGCGTTTGAAGATTTGCGCAAGACCTTCGCTACCAATGTCTTCGGGGTTTTTGCGGTCACCAAAGCCATGCTCCCCCTGCTGCGACGCTCTGAGGCCGGGCGGATTGTCAACCTGTCGAGCGAGATGGGTTCCCTGGGTATCAACAGTGATCCTACCTCTTTCGCAGCGGGTATGCCACCTACCCTGGCATACAATGCCTCCAAAACAACCCTAAACGCCCTCACCGTCTTCTTCGCAAAAGAGCTACGAAACACGCCAATGAAGGTCAATTCAGTCAGTCCGGGATATGTCGCAACGGATCTGAATGGACACAGCGGTTTTCTGACCCCCGAACAGGGGGCAAAAGCACCAGTGGCTTTTTCCACCCTCCCAGCCGATGGACCAACCGGCGGCTTCTTTGGAGAAAATAGGGTGGTCGCCTGGTAAATTCCAGTGCCAGACCTCTGCTCACAGCAGTGACTCAGAGAACAAGCATTGCCGCTTCGCCTCAAAGATGAAGAAGCGGCAATAACATGCTTCAAATTGCCTCTGGTATCCCATGGATATGGAAAGACTCTCTATGTCAAGCCCACAACAGAGAGAAGAAGAACAAAGATGAAGCAGCAGAAACGCGAGAACCCTTCAACAAAGCATGAGCCAGTGTACCATGCCGCGGAACGCTGTCAAGCCGTTTCACTTTCCTTGACAGCGCGCCGCTTGCATGGTCTGGAAAAGGCATGCCAAGTTGAAGGCAAAAAAACAGGCGGTTTTGCCTCTCAGGGAAACCGAGGGTCAGGCTGCTCTCTTCGCATGAAGGTGCTGCGACTTCTCAAAAGTCATGCTCTGGTAGCAAGCCCCATCACGCCGAAGGGCAAAGATAATCCTGGCCCAGACATTAGCGAGGGTCCGAACGGCAACGGTGTGACTTTTTCCTTCCTTGCGCTTGCGGTCATAGTAGTCTCTGGCCCACGCTTCCTGTTGCGTACTTTGCCACGCGAACTGATGCATCGCATTGCGCAAGGGTTTGATACAGGCGTGTCTGCGATGGGGTTTGGAATACTTCCCGCATACGTCGTGGACGGGAGCTGTCCCGGCCAGCGCTTGCAAGCTCATCGCGTCTGCGTAGCGAGAAGGATCATCGCCGATTTCTGCGAGCAAACGCGGAGCCAGGCGTTTCCCTGCGCGGGGAAGGGAACTGAAGACCTCATTGTCTTCATGGCTCAAAAAAAGGCGCTCAATTTCCTCGTCATAGGCCGCAATCTCCTCGACGACTGGCAGGAGTTGACGAACCAGGGCCAACATCAAGCGAGACTTCGTTCTGATCGTCACTTCATCGGCTTGCAGTTGAGGCTGATGCAGGAGATCAACGAGCTTGGTTGCGGCCTTCTTCGGTGTGGGATGGCCGGTCTGCTTGAGCAAGGTGGTGAACTGCTCCACCGTCGCCGCCTGGGCAGCTTCGAGGGTAGGATAGGCCTGCAAGAACGTCAGAGTCGAGCGTTGTTGCAATTTGGAAAACAAGGAGAGCGCTGTCGGAAAGTAGGCTTTGAGACAGGCCGTGAGTTGGTTGACCAGGCGAGTTTGCATCTGAATCAGCCCATCTTGATCCCTGGTCAGGGCTTTCAATTCGGCAATCAAAGGGCTCGTCTTTCTCCAATCGGTGCAGATCCGCGAACTCCGAGCGGCCATACAAGGCTGCGCAAATACGCATCGATCTGATCGGTCTTGGCTCCCGAGGCACTCCGCCGGCGATCAACGGTTTTGGGGTTGACAGGAAAAACAGGGTACGCACTTTCCAACAAAAAAGAGATGAGCAGGCCGTGATTGGTTTCGATGACGCATGCCAACTCTCTCTTGCGATCTGGACCAGTTATCGACAGCAAAAACCTTTCCAGTTCAGCGAAGCCTTCAGGGCTGTGGGCGACACGACGCGATCCTACTTGGCGGCCAGCCTCGTCGATGACGACCAGATCATGGTGCTGGTCCGCCCAATCCAGTCCAGCAAACCACATGGGCATGTTCTTCCTCCTTGTAACAAGAAAATCGTTCCTGGAGCAGCGTGTCCTTTTACTGTGGCACTCGAAGCGCGACTCTCTAATGGTCGATTTTCCAGGAATAGCCGCAGGCGAAGCGCGATCTTTCCGAACCGGTCGAGCCGTATGGAGGAAGTAGCCTTTCGCCTGCGGTGTCCGACTCTTCACAAGAGTAAGTTTACCCTTGCAATGGCCCTGTCGTCGAGAGGGCTTGCAACTAGTTTACTGTAAAAGGGGGAAGAGGCTCTCATGGCCAGACCTCTTCACATTGCAGACAAGATGTCTCTTCAATTCCTTGATCCTCTCTCAACTACTTGCCTGGCGTGTGGCAAAACTGCTCATATCGCCTATCACACCCAACGGACGGTTACAACCCTTGAAGGACGGCATCGCCTCCATTTAGCGGTGCGCCGATGTACCTCTCCAGAATGCCCACGCCATCACCGACCATATCGGCCAGAAGCTGAGGGAGCATGGGCGTTGCCGCACGGGGAATATGGACTAGACGTGATTGCGCTGGTCGGATACCTGCGGTACCGACAACATCAGAGTCTGGCAGAAATCCATCACCGCTTGCATGAACGAGGACTCTCGATTGGCGAACGAACTGTCCTCAATCTCTTTGCACGGTATGAAGAATTGGTGACTCATGCCGAGTGATGCAGCCAGGTCGCATGAGGTCTTGGCTCCCTCATTCGAAACTTCTCAAGTCTAGCAAGCGGAGAGAGGTTTATGAAGGGAAATGTTTCTGCCATTCCTGAACGATGGCTAAGATGAGTAC